>CAJQKX010000527.1 GCA_905479025.1 uncultured Paraglaciecola sp. | reverse complement strand
GCCGCACATGGCCAGGGCGTGTCAAGTCTAATTTGCTCGAATCTACCAAAATTTTAGCGCACCCGCCCAGGTTTGCCCAGACTAGACCGATCTATCACAATTTTCCGCAATCTACAAAAAGTACTTGACAAACACGCCAGGGGTGTGGTATAATCGGCGCCATTTTAACACTTCGTTTTTGCACTTCGGCGCAAGACCTCAGGAAACTTCATTTAATTGGTGGGAGTCACAAAAAAGACTTGACATCGTTCTTGCACTGTGGTATAATCGGCGCGCCCACTTAAAAAACAATCATTTAATTACTACTTGCTCGGCGCAGAAAAAAAGACTATGACGATTTGGTCCAAATTGGTCACACATTTCCGAGCAACACAGAAAATAGTCGTTGACTTACTACTCTGGCGCGCCCGCGCCGATTTTGCGGAAATGTCAACCTGGGGGGCTATGCGTACGTGTATAAATATCTATGCAAATGTGTGTACAAAATCGGTGCGGCCAAATGAGAGTCATTCTCATTTGGCTTTTGCCCTAGTAAATTTTAACGATGATGAAAAGCTGAATCAAGATCATAATGATGGGGCAAACAGTGCGGATTAATTCCATCTTTATTTTCAGCGACGTATATTTAGCGTGCATTTTCTTAGTCATTTTAAGCTACCTCCGAGCCGTGGATTTTTGAGTCATTCTCGACCGGCTTATCTTGAACCAATCGCCAAGGTTGCGCGTTTATTTTGCCGTAAGGGATGCGTTTTTTCATCGCAAAACAAGCCGCTAAAATCTGAGTTTCAATAATCGCATCAGATAGCGCGGTATGATCTTCAATAAAATCGGGGTTCTGCGAGGTATAACGATAGCAAAATTCTGCACCGGTTTTGATATTGCCCGCAGGACTCACCCAACCATTAGACCGAGCCAGTTTTTTGTAGGCTTTTTGTGATAATTTCGTTTCGCAAGCAAATTGCCAAATGTCTAGGATTTTTAAACCCTTGGGGCAAATTGGCGAACCGTCACC
The DNA here is from genome assembly GCA_905479025.1 of uncultured Paraglaciecola sp. Next base: position 1,522 of record CAJQKX010000527.1, on the reverse strand, counting down.
GAATTGGGCGTTTGTCGTTTTCATAACGCGAAGATCAAAACCGGCATTATAAGCCGCGATTGTGGTAACATTGAATTCCGCAATATCTGAGCGCATTTGATTAACGATAGTCTGCCAGTTTTCCAAACGAATCAGATTATCATCAAGCATCGGGGCATAATGAGTAAACATCTTTTTAGCGTAAAACGCACCCATCATGCGTGATGCATCGGTAAAAACTTCTCGCGCTAAAGCGTTATAGCTTTTAAGAACCGTTCCATGCTTATCGCAAATGGTGTAGCCTACGTCATAAACCGAGCCTTGAAGATCACAAGTTTCTGTGTCGAGTACCATGAAAATGTTTTTTGAAATAGTCATTGTTTACGCTCCCATCTGTGCGTTGAGTTTTACAGCATCACGGGCAATAATGCCCATTTTTTTAGCCATCTTCAAGACGTTCTGGTTATCGTCATAAAATACAGCGTTTCGAGTCCATCGGGCAAAAGGTACGCCCAAATCTTTAAAGTGCTTTAGTAATAAAGCGCGTTTCATAACGTCATCTTTACGAGTATCGCCTTCAGCGCGTGACAGTATCGCATGAGCGCGAAGATTATTATCTGCTAGAAAAACGTGATCCCAGAGAGACAGAACGCGAGCAGTACAGATTATTACCTTGTCGCCTTTGTTCCATGCCGAGCGCATGAGATCAGCGAGAGGCAGGATTTTATCAGCCATGATTTTTTCTCTGGTGCAGTTCTCGCGCCAGTTATCAAGATCAAGCGAGCCGTCCGGTCTGGTGTGTTGTCTGTGACTTGAGTCAATGACGGTGTGGTCGAGATCAAATATATAATTAATCATAATGTTAGCCTATAGATAGTTGGTTAAAAAGCCACCGATTGAAATCAGATTCAGGACGGTGAGGTTGTGAGTTGAGTTGTTCACAGATTGAACGGTGAGCAATGCAAGCCCAATAATGGCGAATGGTACAGCCATAGTGTAAGCGAATACGGCCATAAGTACCGCGCCAGTGTATCCGCAAAAATCGTGTTTATTCATAAAATTCTCCAGTGGTTAAGCCCTGATTATACAGGGCAAAACCTATTAGTGTCAAGCGATATTTTGCAATAGTTTATTGAGTGCCGAGCCAGTAGATTTTTCTAGCCCTACACAATCAGACATATCTAGCGCATCACATATGGCCGCGACCATATCGGCCTTGCTAGGTGCGGCTTTTTTCTTGGCCGGAGCTGGCTTGCTGATATATTCGATGCCTTCTCTTTTCGCCTTAGCGATAACAGAGCGCACATTACGGTCAAGAGTTTTCGCGAGTGCTTGCGCCTTGTCAAAATCCAAGGGAGCAGAAGCGCGAAGAGTGTCAACCATTTCGGGAGTGTAATTTGGAGTAGTCATATTTTTTTACCTATATTATGAGCAGGGGAATTCCTAGTCAATGCAAGCATTCTACACCCATTCGCCCAGTATGTCAAGCTTTTTTTGCGACACCGATTTATCTATTTGCGACATGCGTTTCAGGGGTGCTATG
>CAJQKX010000526.1 GCA_905479025.1 uncultured Paraglaciecola sp. | reverse complement strand
CTACAACCCAAGGCAACTGGAACAAATACCGCCCCATCCTTAGAATGGGGCGTTCAAAAAACGCTGGTTTAACACCCGCTTTCCCCTTGCCGAGGCCGGTTGATAATTCCTTCAAGTTTATAGTCCAGAAGTCAAGAATTGCCTCGGCTGCTTTGGCACTGCCTTGAGGATGCTTTTTAGTTACCGTCCAGCCCGTTATTTTGACAATCTTCGCCGCTCGGTCCGACCAGGTTATTGGGAATCGGATCTGCATATCTGATTGCAGTAACCCACCTAAAGCTAGTGTGCGAAGTGCCAAACGCGAATCGTTTCCTTCTTCGAGAGAGCGCAAGTATGGAACAATAAAATCCAATTTGAAAAAGGCAGTCATCAACTCCATAGACAAGAGAGCTTGGAACAGATCGACAGGCAATCCAGATTCCGTCAACACTGAGTCAGCCAATCCGTAGACCTCATTCAATTTAAGATGGGTACGTATGGCGCTGATGTAGGCGAAGCTATTTGCTTCGTGATTCTCCGGATTCCCGATCGTGGCCGTGGCAATTTCAGAAGTGACAAACTCATCTATTGCACGATAAAACCAATAATAGTGTAATCGCGCGAACCTCTCTCCGCTACGCTCCCATGCGGTTTTCACTGCTGGGTCGATTTCAATAATCACCAACGCTCCATCTTGTAGGACGAACTCAATACCGTCGTTAAATGAAAACTCTTCCGCTGAGAGAGAGACAAAGTCGTTCAACTCGATCTGTGCAGTCAAAAGTTCTCCGAAAGCGTTATACAGATCTTCTCGAGGTTCCCAACCGTCCGTCGCAGGAAAGAGAAATGGAGAAAGATGTATTTTCATAGTCTTCGCGATATCGCGCTCCGTTAGAAGAAACGTTCCATCTTTAGCAGAACTAAGCTTCCATATGAAGAGGTCGTTGATGGCACTCCATACGTCTTCAGTGCGAGCGTCCATGGCCACTGGCTGCTTATTTGAAAGCAGTTCGCTAGAACCCAAATTTTCGAACGCGTGTAAGCTCGCATATACTAAAAGCTCTAGCGGTGATAGCTCCGCTAGAGGACTCTTGCAAATTTCCACGGCGTTAAGGTGCTCTTGGTATGCAGCACCGAATGTTTTGAGGACACGGACAAAGTCACCAAATGTATCTGGTGCGAAGGTCGCGAGTGTATCGATCTCAGCACGCCGCGGCGATAGCGGTTGAAGTACAAGACCCGAGTAACGGACTGCGTGTTTCACAGAATCCGGTGCAATTGACGTAATGTGCTGAATCAAAGCCAAATTATCGAAACTTTCTTGACCCATATATCGTGCCAGAGCAAGGACTAACGACTCCGACTGCCATAGCTTGGCCGGCACGGTAAAGAGGAAATCGCAAGACCAAAAAGCTGCATCACATTCCGCCTTAGTGATTTTGCGTTTGCCTTTACGGCGTGGTTTTCCATCAAGATAAGAGTCTGCGACCTGCGTAGCGGCGGCAATCCTGCAGTAGCCAGCCTCTACCTTAGTCTCGAAAAGCTGAGCGTAGTAATCTAAATCTGCGGGATTTTTAATCAAAATCGTCCCGGCGCTGAGTTAATAGTTTAATTGATTTACTCCGGCTGAAAATAAAAAACCACTGGTAGAGGATAATAGGATTAGTTCGATCGAAAGGCACCAAAGAAATAGATCAATTATTCTTGATTCGTTATTCAACCGAAGTGTAATTAGATTCTTCCAGCGATTCTATTATGCCGCCCGAACTGAATATTGATTCACATACGCCGCACATCTAGGCAATGTTAATCCATCCAATAAAAACTATTTTTTATAACGTCTTTTCCAAAATTTCCTAATACACCGATGTATTTAGATATCCAATATTTCAAGCTCTTTTAAGGTTACCCCATCCTCTGTTTTCCACCGTGTTAGGCCATTCTCCGAACCGCCACATATTGCCGCAGCAGCTAAGCTTGGGCTGGTAAATTCATAATTTTGTGTAAAAATATAATTGCCATCCATTTCCACTAGTATTGATTTAGAAACAAGATTTTCTCTTCGCCGAAAATGCCCTTTCTTATTTTGCTCTACTGCTGGCCGGTGCTTCAAAACTGCCTGAGACCCCTTATAAACGACAAAACCATTATCTGTTCGATTTCCGTAAGCTACAATGTTCTTGGTTTTACACACTAATCGACATTCCGTCTTCACTTCAGTTTGCAATGGCGTTGAGAAAAGTGTCGTTCCCATTATTGGCAGAAGTTTTAATATTCGATCTAAAAAAATATCCATCTCTGCTTGATCAGCTTCAGGCAACCTAGCGCCACTACCCTGATTATTTTGAATAGTACCTTTACCAGATTGAACACCCAATTCAATTAGCTTACCTTCAAGGTATTTGGTGTGAGCCTTGGTTAGGTTTTCGTCTTTGCTAACGATAGCCACCACTTGGTTCCAAAAGTCTTTGGATAAATGTTGCTTTAGTCTTTTTGCGACTTGTTCCGCTTCGCCAACATAGGCCGTTGGTTCCCCCGTTTCGACATCACTGCCAATTAAGAAATATACGCCTGGGCGATTAGCTTCTTCGCGCTGACTGAGATCCGCCAGTTCACTTCTGGAACAGGCAATGGCCTTACCAGACCAATTGGATATTTCCGCCGTACGTAAGCTGGACGAAGTGCCTTTGGCTAAAAAGACTTTTATGGATAACGGTTCACTCATATAATCGCACTATTCTCGGTTAAGGCATCAGGAAGTCAGGAACACCCATAAACTTTAAAACCAACAAAGAAAATCCAGAGTTAAGTACATTACCGCACTGAATGTTCCAATTAATGCAGTTAGTTCATGGTTGTTAAAGTAGCAAATAAACCTAAAGATAGTCTACTTACCCTTAAGGCGCAATTAGTGAGTATCCCTGGTTTCTTTTTTAGCAACAACTGGGCACTGAGGCTAACTGCAACCCTACCGGAGCGATAACACAGGCTCTGGTAACACTGCAGTTAGCCATTTCGCTTTGGTTTTTTATTAAAGCAATAATAAACACTATTCCTGTCCTAACTAATATTCTGTTACTATTTAAATTCTAGCGAAATTATTGAACAAACCTCATCTGCCAGCAGATTAACTTCAAGTGCATTAAAAATCATCTTAAAGGAATTCAAACCATCTATTGAATTGAAGGGAAAATCGCGTTCTGTTCTTACATCTTGAGCATGTTAGTTCTATCTTTCAAGTCTCTTCCAATTTTCCTCCGAAAATTGTCCTGTTTATGAGTTCCATATTGTCGAAACCTGTAATAATAGCTACCGATTCGAGAACTCAACCAGCAACAAGGAGAAATTATCGAACAGAAAACCCAAGAAATAAGTCATAATCTGGATTGAATAGGTGGGTCAATATTCAGTGCAAACAGTGGATCACCTTTCGGTGCAATTTAACAACTCAAGGTCTCAAGGGGACAATGCAACGCCCTGGTAGTTGCTTGCCACAGAATCACTTGGTAATTACGATACGACAAGGTCGTTTGGTGTTAGCATAAAACACAAATTAAGTTTAGGTATTCTCAGGCAATGGTGGACCGGGTTTTGACCACTACGGCCAATCGGTAACACTTGCCAAATCGCACGTAGAGAATCCTAGGTGCTATTTTCTGCCCCTTGTTAAGGTGCGTATTGCACCAAGGTATGATTTTCGTCTGCTAATTCTTCGTCGATTACCTTAGAAATGATTCCCCAGTCACCGCCAGCCAATCCAGCTCCTATTAACGGGTAACCTATACGCTTACCGGTATATTCTTCCTTAACCTTGCCAAATACGCTCCTTATTGCATCGTAATTAACGATAACACCACGCCCACTCCAATTAAATTGTGTGTAGGCATTGATGATCGTTAACTCATGCCCACCTTGCATAACTGTCGCACTTGAATAGGTACCAAGTTTTTCTTTATTTCCCTTACCCGTTTGTAGATCAGCTTGGTATGCTTCAGGGAACTCGGACTTAATTGTCTTAGCTATCCCGGCCCCCATCGAGCAAAAACAATTACAACCATGAATAATTACATCGAAATCGCCTTCGATTGATAATTTTATTAAGTCCCCTTTAACGATATTCACGATACCCCCTCGATTCTATTTTCGATCTAATTATGTGTTTAATCTGTTGACTACATTTCCAACAACTTAGGTGCCACGGCTGTTTCAAACTGAGAATCAATTTGTGTATAAATACACTATAAGTGGAATTCGTCGATTGACAGCAACGAATTGAGATCACCGTATTCTACGGCCATAGCTAGGTCATATAGAACCTTCTACACATAGTCGCATTTACTAAACTTAGGTATTCTCAAGCTATGGCTGATCGTCTTTTCCCCAGACTGATAACCAACCTAGCTCCTCCCAATCTTGATACACCAAAACCGTAGTAATTCATGACTGACCGTGGTGCCGCGCTCCGCCAAAAGATCTTCTATATCTCGGTGGCTCAAGTTGAAGCGATGGTAAAGCCAAACTGCATAACTGATAATGTCGGGCGGGAATCTATGTCGTTTGTATGGGTTCATCAGCCTAGTTCATCAATTTCTAGCCGTTAAGTTAACAATACCACTAGCTAGTCAGGCTATTGTAATTGCCTAATTCGAATCAAAAG
>CAJQKX010000525.1 GCA_905479025.1 uncultured Paraglaciecola sp. | reverse complement strand
TTGATCAGTTGGCCCGCCTAAACGCGTTTTAATGCTTTCATCAAAACTGAGTTCCGACTCGAGGTGTGATAGCCTACAGTGTATTCGAGAAATGAATCTCGAGGAGAAACATATTCAAAGCGATAAAAATTTTGTTGGTACTCTTCGCTTTGTAACGTTGCTAAGATAGGAACAGGTGTGAAGTCTGTGTCAATAAGTTCAGTAACTTCATACTCGATGTAAGACGCAATGAGTTTTAATTGATGTTCGCCTAACCAGTAATTTGTATTAAGTGTAAAATTGATGGTGTCATTGTTGCTGAACTCAAGCTCGTTGGCGGCTCTTTTAAAATCGACACTGCTATCTAGAAGTCCTGCTGGTGGCTCTATCGCTCCGTTGCTGGTTGAAAAGCCCTGAATTGTCTTGATGTCTTGCTCGTCTGTATATAAGTTTTGTAATACCTGTCCGTAGGTTAGCCCAGCAAAAGCGGGAACGCCCGCAGTGGCATATTCAACATCGTAGAGAGATCTCACTACATCAAGGATGTAATCTTGTTCATTTCTCAATTCGGGCAAAACTGTCAGCAGGTTTCCCGTTTTTATTGGAGGAATTGGCGATGGGTCGCGCAAAATTGTACCGTTAGGTCCTTGGACTTCGGGGAAGAGTCTGTAGTCTGGTGTGGCTTGGCTGTCAATGATTTCGATTTGTCGACCGCGGCGATCAAAGCTACCTTGCTCAACTTTGAGTTTGATAGCTAGATTGTTAGTGGGGTTAAATGAAAACACGCCGCGAACTAAAAGGTCATCGACTTGTGGCCCATCTTCTTGCAAGGTGACATTCTCAATATAGCCATCAGCGGTTTGTTTTTGGACTGCCAAGCGCATGGCGCCCCAGTCTGCAAGGGGAGTACCCAAGGTGATAAGTAGTTTTTTATCGTTTTGCGAGGGAACATAGTTAACGTCGATCCCTAGTTGAAACTCGTCATCAGCTTCTTTTGTCAGCATATGCACTGAGCCGGCGATACTATAGTTGCCATCCTTAACATACTGGGGGCCACGTAGTACCTGCACACCGCCAAGGTCTAGAAAGGGCGCTCTGGCCATTTGGGATCGTGGTAATGGCACTCCATCCACATAGAGTCCCACAGATTGATCAAAACCCTGGTTAACCCCCGCGCCTATGCCTCGTATTACAATCGCAGTTCCTGTACTTGTTTCGCTAAGTACTAAATTAGGCACATATTCAGCTACATCTTCGATGTTCTCAATACCGGCATCAGCGAGCTTCTCAGCATCGAGGGCAGATACTGAAACTAAATCATCCAACGTGCTATTTTCGGTTTGGGTGCCTTGTATGACCACTTCTTCTACTTCTTGCGCATTTGCTGCGGTACAGGCCAAGCAAGCGACCAGCAGAATACCAAGCAATGGTCGTGATCGGGCTGTTAAAAAAGCCTCAGTGTTGTGCATGTTCACTTGCCCCCGCTGGAGCAGAAGCGCAGTAGCTATCTCGACGAAGTTGGGCTTTCTTGCTTTGGATGGGGCTCTTTTTTTACGCATAAAATGCCTGCTCGTTCTTGTCTGTTGAGGTGGTCGGCCGGATTGGGGTTTTAATAGCGACGAATAGTTATCTTTTTTTGAAGTTTCGTAAGGTCCTGATATTTATCGTTTTATATTAGCTTATTCTTGCATGCCGCCATAACATTGATAAAGGGTGCACCACGTCCCCTTAGGTCGTGGTGCATTTTTGGCCAATTGAGCTTGCTATACTAACGGTCAGTATTCTATCATAAAGAAATCGGAGAGTTATTAGAAAGCACTTTCAATAGCTCCGTGAAGCGAGTGCTTTTAAGCTGGCTTCGAGTTTTGATCTCTATGTAAGAGTTTTTTGGCTCAAGACAAAAAACAATTAGCGTTTAGAATTGTGATTCGTGAAGTCAAAGGGCTCATAACATTCATTTTGTATTTTTGGAGAAGTTCTATGAAAACTATAAAGATAATTGCCGGTGGACTCGGTCTGCTAATGTCAGCAACAAGCTTCGGCCTTGGCTACGACAGCGCGGGCGACGATAAGCCTACTGGAGCTCGAGGAACTGAAGTGCATGGCGTACAGTTTACTACGCGTCTCTCAGACTGCCCCGATCCAGCTGTCTGTGCAGCAGCGGCATCAGGTGATTCAGAGTTTACTGCCATATTAGAGGTTCAAAACCTTAGCACTTGTGCGTCGCCAACTGGCACATGTACACCTGCTCCTGCAGTGGACAACTACGTAGGTGATTTGGGCTCAGTTGTTTCGGGTGTAGCTCCAGCTTCGCCCTATACAAATATCTTCCTTCCGGCTTGTCCAGTCGGCGCAGCAGCATGTCTTCGTGACTTACCGCTGTCGAGCACTTTTTATGATTGGGACTTTACAACTGACGCCAACGGTAAAATCGTAAGCGGTCATGCCATTGCCGATTCAACGTTTGCAACTAGCGGAACGGTAGGTGTGTTCGTTTGGCCTGAGAAAGTTATCCGTACGTATCGCGGAGATGCAAGCACTGGTTTGGCTACCCAAGCAGCAGTTGATTGCGCGGTCGACCTTAGCCAAGACTTCACTACGTGCTGGATCGACGATGCGAGTACCCCCGCAGATGGTCCTTCAGCTGAGCAAGACTTCGAGTACATTACTTACCCTGAAAGCACGGGTGACTTGACTAAAACTGTACCAGTACCAGCTTTTGCTGCTGCACTTTTAGGTCTTGGCCTTGTTGCCATTACTGTGATGACAGGTCGTCGTCGTCAAATTAAGTAGCGTTAGAAAATAAAGCCTCCTTTTTGAGTCTTTGAAAAAACCCGCTTTTTAAGCGGGTTTTTTTTTGCAGCTTTCTTTTGATTTGGTGTTGACTGGTAATACATGAATACATTCTTGTAATGCTGGTGTATTTATCCAAGAACCCATTTTTCATTTATAATAATTAGCTAGCTAATACTTTTAAAGGGACTCGCTCCATGAACGTAAGAAAGAATCAGATCGCGCCGATTAAGTATGTTGCCCTATTGCTGATTTTAATAGCGATAGGGGCATGCAGCTCGCGCCAACATGCCGCAGCCAAGTTATTGGGGACTTGGGAAGGAGAGGCATCGACGGGCTTTGCATGGTGTGTCAATTATCAAGAAGGCGCAGTGATTAAAGTGGTAACCGTCATGCCAAAAATGTTGCCCACTGGGGCTGATGAATTTGTGGACGGTGCAGAGGTTATTCATTATGAGGGCTTTTGGGAGCTACTAAAGGGCTTGCGTTTAAAACACAATTTGTTGCCGGTCAGTAAAGCATGGGTTGCATCGTCGGGAGAGTCTATGTCTCTAGACATCGCAGCAAATATTCAGTTTGTGACGGCCCAATACCTAATAAAAACAGTGACGGAAGAGCGCTTGGAATACCGCTCATCTGGAGAAGATGACAATTGGTTTGTAAGTAGTCGAGTAGAAAGCTGCTCTGCTAAGTTCACAGCAGAGCAGTAGGGTCGGTTGCCTTGTGTGTGATAAACGATTCAGTTAGTCGCTGGGGTGCGTGCCTGAGATTCTTATCCAAAAGATAAAATAACCCACAGCGGCAGCAATCAAAATGCCAGGAAGAATCATGGTGCTGTACAGCTCAAAGTGCAGGGG
>CAJQKX010000524.1 GCA_905479025.1 uncultured Paraglaciecola sp. | reverse complement strand
ACGGACTAACGCCGTTCGACTATATGATGCATTTACTTGAACAAGTCTCGGTTCAAAACACCGATATCGAGCCACTGCTACCATGGCGATTTGCTAAAGACTAGGTGGGATTGCCGGACGCTTACCTAAAAGCGGCTCAGGACTTCGGTATTAAACACCTTCTGGCTGTTAGCAACCCTGATAGTCAGCAACCTGTTAGAGAGATCAGCGAGTTTCCATCAATACAGGACTATCGTTATTTGCTGGACGATATAGAAGCGAACCCGTTTATTAATTGAATTGGGATTAGGACAAATTAATTAAACGCTCAATAACCATAAATCATAGTGATTGTAAAACTGTCTTAACTGTTTTAAAACTGAATCGGATAATATCCATCAGCATCAGCTTTACCAAAAAACTGTGCGGCCTGATGTACTTCTTTTGGTAAGCTGGCTTCGGGTTTAAAGCGTCCTATAATTTTAAAGTTCATGTTGGCTGGAATAATTGTTTTAGCCGTCAAACCAAAACGGTTAGGTGGTTTAACATCGACCACTACACTGCCATTTTCACAGCTTAAGTTAGCATTAAAGTTACCTAAGTCAATCACGCCAGTGATGCCAGTAAAGTTAGCGTTTAACCATTGGCCTTTACCTGTAAATTTTTGACATCCAGCCTCATAGTCGACTTCATCTAGCTGCACCTTGAAACGTCCGTCAGCTTGCACGGGAATAGGTAATGGTAACAAACTGATCACTAAGTCGGTGGGTATGTAAGCCAGTAAGTTTTCTACTTCTAGATGCTGGCCTTTAAAACTAATATATCCGTTTGCTGATATTTGTTCGACATCACGTATATTGCCGACTTTTAGCTGTGCGCTTATCTCGCCTAATAACAATGGGAAAAAAGAAAGTGTCCAGTTGACATCAGACACCGGCAAGCTATTTATTTGTGCTCTTTGCGCATGACCATTCCAAATGGTGCCCGATATGCCACCCACACTAATTCCTTTGGCCAGCTGAATTTTCGATAAAATATGGACTGCAGGTAAGTTAACAATTAAAAATACAAAATAAACCACAAGGCATAAGCTGCCCCATTTCAAAACTGACTTCATGATTTCCCTAGTTTTAAACGACGAATTTTAACTTGCCCAGGCAAATCAGATGCTGTGATATCAATGTCTAATATGCTGACTCCCGTTTTTTCCATGGACTGTAACCAACTCAGTATGTCATTAAAGGGGGCTTGATCAATCCAAACTTGTAATTCGTCACCTTGAGGTTGCATCCGAGAAATAGCAATTTTCATGCGGCTAGCTGATTGATTTACTGCTTGAGGCAAGGAACCAGAAAAGCGCGTGTTGTTGTCACCACTACTGCGCAGTTGAGCAGCTCGATTAGCATTTTTCTGTACCCATGCAAGTAATTCTGTTTGATTGTTAACGGCGGATTGACCTCGCTCTAGTGAAGTATTTAATGGCGACCAAATACCCCAGTAAAATATCGCTACTATTACTAACACCGCTGAAATAATCACTAAGCGTTGTTCACGCTCACTTAGTTGTAAAAATGTACTTTTTAGCTTGTCCATATTAACTCCTAATCGACAACGAGCCGATTACCTGATTGTCTTTTTGATTAATAGAGCCTTGCTCAACGGTAAACCCTTGGGCTTCTGCTTGACGCTTAAACTTGTCTAAGGCATCAAAATTATTGGCAACAACTTGAATACGCAATTCTGCCCGACTACTGTCAAAGCGTATAGTTTGAGGTTTAACCTGAGATGCTGAAAATGCGGGCTCGAGTTGACTCAACATAATTAACATCGATGCACCACCACCACTTTGCTCTAAGGTTTTCATTTGGCGCGTCATGGTGGTTCTGAGATCGCGATATGCCCCTGCCTTAGGAAATGCACGTTTGTATTCGCTACTAACCTGTGCCTTTAAAGTGGCTAGTTGCTCATTCAGTCGATTTTGCTCTAGGCTTTTATCAATCAAAGTGGTGAACAATGCAACCACTGCCAAAACCGCGGCTAAACGCCATTTTTTCCATTGACCGCCAACTTTGTTGCTTATTTTGTATTCGCCTTGCAACAAGTTGAATGTCGCTGATTTCACCCCTTGTGCTAGCACCTTCATGGGTAATTCAAGAGGCATAACCGACACATCAAGATTCTTTATATTAGTCAAATTTGTAGCAGAATAGTCATTAACTAAAAGTGCTTGTTCGGTGTGTTTAGCGTGTTGTCGAGCCAGATGGTTAATGGCTTGGATTAGCCAGTCTCTCTCACCCTGTAAGCCTGCCCAATCATCTTTGCGGACCAACAGCTGCTCACCCAACGCTAAGATAGACCACGCATTTTTATCTGCTAATGGCAAAGCTAAAACGTCGGGTATGAGTTGATCGCAGGCTAATCCAGCCTGTTCAATTATACTCAGCCAACTTATTAGTTTTTCTTTGTTTACTACGGCGACTGCCTGCTTATTTCCATCTTTTGGGCCAAAGGCAAAAAATTGCTGAGAAATATCGCCACTTATTTCTTCTTCTAAGATAAACGGAATAGCGGCTAAGGCTTTACGTCCAGCTTTAGGGGGTAACTCCACCCATTTAAGTAAAATGTCGCTGGTGGGCACTAAGGCACAAATCGGTCTTCTACCCGCCCTGTCTGCTAAAGTGGCCAATTGAGCCGCATCTGGCAATTCACCAGAGGCAATAATGTCGTTTTGTTGGCTAGACCACACAATCCAATGAATCGGTTCATCTGGATTGGCACCTAGGCGCACTACTAACTGTTCCATAAGGTCTATATACCTTGTTGCTTATAATGGATTAAAAAAGCTATTTTGTTAAAAGCCAGCTCGTTAAAAACTAGTCTGTTAAAAGCCACTAAAGTCACGCCTGATGATACTGACATTATTACTTGGGTCGACCTTAAACAAGGTTTGCATAGCAAAAGTAGCATCATTGTACTGGGCCTTAGTGTGTAAAATAAAATGGAATGTTTTTACTTTTAAGCGTTTTTGTTTATCACTGCTCAGTTTCAAGGCTTGGATACTGGGTAAAGCCAAAAAGCTTGCGACATCTTTAAACCCCTCAGGATCTCGACTGGCCAGTACGGAATTAGTGTCAGATAAACTGAGTCCAGTCGCGGCAGCAAGAACGGCAGCGTTTTCTTCGCTTACCGTGTTGACGTTAATTTCAAATAAATTATTATTGGGTAGCACACACGCTAATTCTAATAATTCTCTCAGCCAAGTCATTTCTACTCCGTTAATCAAACGCAATTCTGACTTATCAACCATATAGTTATTAGCTGCAATATAGGGGAATTGACGACTTTCGTATTCGCTGTCTTCGGCTCCAACATCCTGCGGGTTGTTGTCTGTGTCTAACCAATCAACAAGTGAGTCTCGCACTAAATCACGGTTATAACTAGGGATCTCTGGTTCAATATTATCTAATAAGTCCATAAAAGCCTCTTTCCGAGCAGCCAGCAAAGATGTACCGCCTTCCCCAGAAGTAGCAACCTTTAACGCATTCAGATTAAAACAGCTTTGCATATCAATTAGCTGTGCTTGAATGCCTCCACCTTCAATAGGGTAGATAAACTCTTGATTCCATGGCTGTTCAAGGTGAATAACCTCACCATCTTCTTCCATCAGTTTTTGAATGGATTTTCGCGCATATTGCTCAGCGCCCATGGCATACCAATAGGCCTGATTGTTGTCTTTTATGTTGGAGGAACGTTTAATTTGTAACTGTAAACGGCCACCCATTTCTGTCGCCAGTACACTTACAATAGCCACAATTAATAACACTATGATTAAGGCAACCCCTTGCTGCTTGGGTTTAATATATATCATATGCCATTGGCCAAGATAAATTCACGACGAATTTCACCAAAGGTTTTGCTGACTAAGGTAATAGAAATCGCAATAGGTATGTTTGCATTAGAGTAGCTTTCTTCCCATTCTTCAGGCTTTTCTAATTGCTCAACCTCAGTTAAAAAACTGACTCGAAAATCTTCAATATCTGACAACAGGATTTTTATTTTAGGCTCGTAGCCAATCACGTTGTCTACATAATTGCCGTACAAACGTTGCAGTTGTTCTTCCTGTAAACGATAACCAATAGCTTGCAGTGTGCTGCGAGGTAACAACATTTGTGGGTTATGCCAGCCTGCTCGCACAAATCCAAGGCCGTCAGCATCACTGTTTAGTACATCTTCGCCACCGGATATTACTGCACTTACTGGCTCGCCATTAACACGTAAAGCACGAGGCACAATCTGCAATATATCTCGTTCAATAGTCAGCATGGCTCTTTGTAATTCTTCCAATTTAGCGAAGCGCTCAGAAGACAGTTGGTCGCTGTTAATTACCGAGTTAAGCACACCGGTACTCGCCAAGCCGATAAGTGTAAAAATCGCCATAGCCACCATTATTTCTATTAGGGTAAACCCGCGTCTATGACTATTTGGCATACTAATCATTTTGTTGTTTGCTTAGCGATAAAGGTACTTGCCGAGGTCACAGTGCCTTGGTATTGCTCGTCCAAGCCAACAGACACAAGCACTTGCACCATGTCATTATCGTTGGTTTTAGTGACTCGCTGTTGCCAGTACCATTTTTGGCCACCCATTTCTTGCTCGCCTTTCTGATTGTTTTTGACCGGCCAAGTCGTATCTATGTGAAGTTGTGTAAGGCGATTGTTGGCAACCCAAGTGGCAAAGGTAATATCTTCAATTTGTGCAACCCCTGTCAGATGATCGCTTGCTGCCTTCATGATAGCAGTGCCTGTTAGCGCAAAAATGAACATCGCTATCAAGACTTCAAGCAAGGTCATCCCAGATAGGTATTTGACTTTTTTTGTATGTAGACTGTTAGGGCGCATCCAATGGCCCTTCGCTTGTCACAGGGGTGCTATCTTGGCCATCAATACGATAATAGGCAGCTAGCTCATTACCAAATTCAGGCTCGTAGGCTAGAGTGATTGAAAACGGTGTGATTTCGCCACTAGAAAAAATAAATATTTGTGGCGGATCGAGTTTTTTTTCTTCTTCTTCTTCACTACCTATTTCTACCCCGTCATTAGATACAGAAAGCTCCTCATCAAATACGTCGCTACTGAATAAACTGTCTTCGGTTTCCCAAGGTAGGTCTGTTAAAGACAACTCCAAGCTGAATAAGTCGGGTAATCTGTGCTCAGCAAAAGTGTCATCCTGTTCCAGCTTTTGCCATTCCTGCTCTTCATCTAGATACATAAAATAATAGCTGTTGTCATCATCTTCGACCCGCAAACCCAATTGCCTTTGGTTTAGCACCGCGAAGTCTGACGCCATGTTAAATACTACTTGTAAGCGTTGAGTTTGTTTTTTGAGCAATTCCTGTCCATTTTCGCCAGAATAACCTAGTACCACTGCGCCTGTTGCCAACCCCATGATAAGCAACACCAACATCACCTCTAGTAGTGTAAAACCAGCATGTTTTGCAAAAGGTGTAGGGCGAAATTTCATGTTAGCTGGTAGTCAATTTAATTAATTCAAGTAGTCGTTTAGATTCCAGTTACCAATATCATCTTCGGTGCCGGGCTCGCCGTCTGGGCCGTTAGAAAATATGTCAATCTGGCCTAGTTCACCTGGGCTAAGCAATTGGTACGGGTTGTTCCAAGGATCATTAGGTAGGCGCGTGATATAGCCATTTGCTCGGTAGTTACGAGGGATTGGGTCGACAGTTGGTTCGCTGACTAAGGCTTCTAAACCCTGCTCTGATGTGGGGAACACATTGTTGCTTAATTTATATTGGGTTAACGCATTTTCTAAACTTTGGATATCAATGGCAGCGGTTTTAATTTGCGCTTCTTCTTGGTTGCCCAATATTTGCGGTGCAATCATGCCCGCCATAATACCGATAATCAGCAATACCACCATGACTTCAATTAGGGTGAAGCCTTTGTTCTTTCGTTTGTTCTTGTTTAAAGAGTCAAGTTGTTTCATTAGATATTCACCATAGAGTTTAATGCCATAATAGGTTGTAGGATCGCCAGTACAATAAACAGGACTACTGTTGCCATAGTCACAATTAAAATAGGCTCGAATACTTTGAGTGATACACCTACCAAAGATTCAAATTGTCTGTCTTGATTATCTGCTGCACGTCCCAGCATTTGTTGTAATTCACCACTTCGTTCACCTGATGCGATCATATGCATCATCATAGGTGGAAACATTTTGGTTTGTTCTAGCGATGCTCGCAAGCTCGAGCCTTCTTTTACAAAACCTGCAGCCGTGTTGACCGCAGCCCTTATCTGTAAGTTCTCAAGTACCTCACTAGCAATGCGCATACTTTCTAATAGTGGCACCGCACTTGAAGTCAAAATACTTAATGTACGAGCAAACCTTGCGGTATTTAAGCCTTTTGATAATTTGCCAATAAAGGGTAAACCCAGAATAAATTTGTGATAGCGCTTTTTCATGACGGGTTGCTGTAACACTCTATTGACGATCACTATTAAAATCACCAACACTATGCCCAGTGCTAAGCCATAAGCTTGTAAAAATTCACTTACATCAATCAGTATTTGCGTAATGGAAGGCAAGTCTTGACCCATATTTTGAAACTGTCCAACAATTTTCGGAACCACTACCGTTAACAGCAATAAAACGATAGCAAAGGCAAAAAACATCATGATGCTTGGATACACCATAGCCTGCGTAATTTGGCTTTTTGTTTGTTGACGTTTTTCGGTGTAATCGGCCAAACGATTAAGTACGGTATCGAGATGTCCTGATTTTTCACCTGCGGCAACCATCGCTCGAAATAAATCATCAAATACGTGGGGAAATTCTGCCATAGCATCAGCTAACGTATGGCCTTCAACGACTTTACTGCGCACAGCCATCATCATATTTTTTTGACGGGGTTTTTCACATTGCTCGGCAACGGCTAACAAGGCCTCTTCAATAGGTAAAGACGCCTCCACTAAGGTGGATAGTTGGCGGGTAAGTAGAGATAAATCAGCTGCAGATATAGTGTTTTTAAATAAGCTGAACCCTGCTTGTGACTTGCGTTCTTTTTCAGCCACTTGATCAACTTGCATGGGTATTAACCCTTTTTCACGCAATTGTTGACGTATTTGTCTTGGGTTATCCCCTTCTAAAACCCCATTTTTGGTTTTGCCACTTTTATCCATGGCTTGATATGCATAAGCAGCCATTTAATCTTCCCTTGTGACTCGCAGCACTTCTTCAAGTGAGGTAAAACCTAACAATACTTTGCCACAACCATCATCACGAATACTGGGTGTGTTTTGGCGAATATATTTTTCAATCGCTTGTTCACCATGGCCATTATGGATCAGTTCTCGTATCCCTTCGTCTACTACTAACAACTCATGAATGCCTGTTCTGCCACGATAGCCTGTTTGATTACACGCTGCGCAGCCTTTAGGTGAATGAATGGCATGATTAGAGGCATCTGTAAGTTTTATGCCTAAAATATCACACTCTTGTTCGCTAGGACTATGTGGGGTTTTACAATCGGGGCATAGAGTACGCACCAAGCGTTGGGATAAAACGGCCAGCAAACTAGAGGATAATAAGAAGGGCTCAATACCCATATCTTCTAAACGCGTGATCGCCCCAGCAGCGGTGTTGGTATGTAAAGTCGACATCACTAAGTGACCGGTCAAACTGGCCTGTACACTGATTTGTGCGGTTTCCAAGTCGCGAATTTCTCCGACCATTACAACATCGGGATCTTGACGCAATATGGCTCTTAATCCGCGAGCAAAAGTCATATCCACTTTTGCATTTACTTGGGTTTGGCCAATGCCTTGTAAATCAAACTCTATGGGATCTTCAACCGTTAGGATATTACGGTCTTTAGAATTAATTTCACTTAACCCTGCATACAAAGTGGTGGATTTACCTGACCCAGTAGGACCTGTGACCAAAATAATGCCGTGGGGTTTACGTACTAAGTTAGAAAAGAAATCACGGTTGGTTTGAGTCATACCTAAATCTTGCAGGTTTAGGCGCACGTTGTTTTTATCGAGTAAACGTAATACTACACGTTCGCCATGACTAGATGGCATAGTCGATACACGCACATCAACGGCTCTACCTGCAATACGCAAGGTGATACGACCATCCTGTGGAACACGTTTTTCGGCAATGTCCATTTTCGACATCACTTTGATACGGGATACCAACATCGAGGCCATTTTACGATTTGGACGTAAAATTTCTCGTAATACCCCATCTACTCTAAACCGCACTAAAAGCTGGGTTTCGAAGGTTTCAATATGAATATCTGACGCACCTTCCTTGATCGCTTCACCTAGCATGGCGTTGATGAGTTTGATAATGGGGGCGTCATCTTCGCTTTCTAATAAATCTTCGGTGTTGGGTAAATCTTCAGCGAGACTAAACAAATCACTTTCATTGCCAATGTCTTCCATTAATTGTTTGGCCGCGGATGAATCACGTTGGAAAGCATTGGTTAAGAGAGACTCAAACTTATCAAGTTCAATTTCTTTAAGACGAAATTCAGCACCTAAAAAGCGTCTAACTTCGGCAAATACCTGAAATTCAGTATCTTGGGTATGATACAAAATTGCAGGCTTTTCACCTGTATCAAGCAATACTTGATGACGCTTGGCAAAACTAAACGCCAATTGTTTGTGCTCAGGCTCGTCAACAGGCATATCGAGATCAGTGCCTGACTCTAGCAATGCCTGCTCCTCGGCATCAGTAGCGCTTAAGTGGCCGGCCGGCATAACTAGTTGTTACCCTTTTCTTTGTCTTTGTTCATAATATAATCTTCAAATGACGGCGGTAAACTGAGTTTGTCATTCCACTCTGGTAAGGTCGGGCCTTCAGTATTTGGCATCAATGGAATACCTTGTGATTGGCGTTTCAATTGCTCAGCACGAATATACTGGTATTTTTTATGACTAATTTCATTCATGGTGACGCCATCACGTATAATGGTTGGGCGAATAAATACCATCAAATTACGTTTGCTTACACTAGTAGACGTCGATTTAAACAAGTTGCCAAGGATGGGGATATCTCCTAATAATGGGACTTTAGAGACACTTTCTTGTACCGCATCATCGATTAATCCCCCCAGTACTATTGTACCGCCATCATCTACTATGACAGAGGTTTTAATCTCACGCTTATTAATAATAACGTCAACTGACGTTGCACCGCTGACGCTAGACACTTCTTGCTCAATTAACAGTTGTACCGCGTCACCTTCGTTAATTTGTGGGGTCACTTTTAACTTGATACCCACTTCTTGACGGTCGACAGACTGAAATGGGTTGGCGTTATTTGAGCCTGTTGTCGAACCTGTAATAATAGGCACTTCTTGACCGACTATAAAAAATGCTTCTTCGTTATCCATAGTGGTAAGGTGGGGAGTAGCCAGAAGGTTCGAATTAGTATCAGTACTCACTGCTTGAAGAACCGCGCCCCATCCATCTTTTACGCCTCCGAGTAACAAGCCATTTACGCCGCCAAGTAAAGAGGCTAAACCGGATAAGTCTCCGAGTTGAGATTTTTCTGTAGGTACAACTACCGTAT
The DNA here is from genome assembly GCA_905479025.1 of uncultured Paraglaciecola sp. Next base: position 12,915 of record CAJQKX010000524.1, on the reverse strand, counting down.
CACCGTTAGAGGTTGTGGTAATGGAATCTACAAGTATTTTGTCTTGTGCTTGATTAACGCCAACAGCGAGAGAACCTATGCCCACCACTCCATTATTAAATTGTGTGCCACCACCTTTTTCATTAGCCCATTGCACGCCTAACGTAGTGCCGTCACCTTCAAATACTTCGACAATAATAGCCTCCACTAGTACTTGCGCGCGGCGCACATCTAGTTGACGTATTACGTCTTCCAGTGAACGCATCATATCTGGCTCAGCCGTTATCACTAGTGCGTTTGAGTCTTTATGAGAATCAATACTAACATCGCGATTAGTGCTTTGGCGGCCCTTAGTTGAGCTTTTCTCTTCAGCTTGGATACTGGCACTGACACCCTGTAACACTTTGACTAAATCTTCCGATTTAGCGTAATTCAAAAAGATGACACGGGTATTACCACTGGTTTCTAATTCAGAGTCCATTCGCTCAACTAAATTAATTAAACGTTTACGGGCTTTGACGTCACCACTGACAATAATACTATTAGTTCTATCATCGGCTACGACTCTTGGATCAGATTTACCGCCTGAGTTCGACTTGCCTTGAGATTTATTAACACTATCGATAATACGCACCAAATCGGTGGCAGACGCATATTTTAATTTGATGATTTCGACTTCTTCGTCGCCTGCTTTGTCGACACGTTCAATTATTTCCACTAAGCGATTAACCACGGCAGCACGGCCAGTGAGCATCATCACGTTGGATGCATCGTGACTGACCACATTACCGCCGCCAGCTGTATCGTTCAGTTGGCGCAATAGTGGTGCAAGTTCTCGAACAGGTACGTTATATACAGGCATAACTCGGGTGATCATTTCATCACCATCAAAAGGACTGCCTTCCACTACCGGTATATTCGAGGATTTTGCATCTTTGGAGCGTATAACTTTGATCACACCACTGGACATTGTGACCGCTGAATAACCGTAAACTTGCAGCACGTTTAAGAAAAACTGGTAATATTGATTTTCATTAAGCAAGTCATAACTGCGCACGGTTATTTTCCCCCGCACATTAGGATCAACAATAATGGTTTTCTTGAGGTTTTTACCCACAATATTAATAAATTCACTGATTTCAGTGTTTTTAAAATTTGGAGAATAGTCCGCTGCGGCCACTAGGCTCGAAACAGCAAATAACGCACTGCCAACAATTAGGAGTAATCCTTTAAATAGTCTAGGGCGACTGCTAACAAGCAAGCGATTGCGTAAGGTACACATCATATTTCTGGTTCCTCTTCCCCTTGGGGCAGATCAAGGTAAATAGTAATAAGTTCATCTTCGCGTTGTACAGAAATTTGCAAAGATTGTAGTTCTTTGAGCATATTCATTGCTTCTAAGGCTTGTTGCATATCAGTTAAATCTAAGCCATTTATGTCAGTAATGACATCACCTGATTTTAACCCGGCAGCTTTAAATAAAGCAGGCTTTTTACCGGGGCTAACGCGGTATCCCAAAAGTTCACCATTAGGTCGATGTGGCGATACAGCAATGTAGTCAATAAAGCTGGCTGGTTGGTCCTGTAATTCTTTACTAGCTTGAATGGCATCGTCAGACAATGTTCGGCGCCCTAGGTCTCGAGTATTGGGTTGCGAAATTGTCACTGGCGCTTGAATAGGTTGATTAATCGATTGGTTGGAAATTTTATTATAATCCACACCATCTAACATCAGAGTTTCACTGCTAGAGCCATTTTTTATAATGACTCTGTCGGCATACACTTCCTTTAATGAAGCATTAGTGCCTTCAATTTTTTCACCAATACCATAGGTTTGTTGTTGGTTACGATTTTTTATTATTGCAGCGCCTTGATCTTTAACAGAGCTGGAAACTACACCGGTTAAAGTTAAATTAAGTCGAGTCACTGGTGCATCTGTCACTTCCTTTTCTTCGATTGGTTCGGCATTATAATCACCAAACAGGTTAAGCCGCTTGATATCAGCCAAGTTTAATCTGTTATTAGAATTTTTTAGGATAACGGGTTGACCACTCGATATGGTTTTTAACCTGCCATTATCAGCAGGTTGAGGCCACACACGCCAAGTTAATTCTGCTGCATAAGAAAGTAGAAAAATTGCCAATAGTGCAACGGCCAAAAAATTAATTTTTTGTTGGTTTTTGACTAGTTGGAGCCATAATTGATTAGCGGTATAATTAACGACAGTCATTGCCTCTTGGTGGGATAAATAATATTAACGTGTTGATGATAACCACTAGGAACAAAAGGAACAACTTTAATCCACCTTCGTTACAAAAAAACTACAAAGCAAAACTAAAAGGGCCTTGCCGGTGCAAAATAATCTTAAAGAAGGTCAAAGTGTGCGTTTAGACAAGTGGCTTTGGGCTGCGCGTTTTTATAAAACTCGCTCTATAGCCAGAGATGCGGTGCAATCTGGTAAGGTGCAGTACAACGGACAACGCAGTAAACCTGGAAAAATAGTAGAATTGGGGGCTAGTATAAAGATACCCCAAGGATCCGACCTAAAAGATGTTGTGGTACTGCAGATGAAAGAACAGCGCCTAGGCGCACCACTTGCGCAATTAATGTATAAAGAAACCCCAACCAGCGAAACGTTACGCGCAAGTAATGCAGAAGCAAGAAGATTGAGCGCCTTTCACAGCCCAAAACCTGACAACCGGCCAGACAAAAAACAACGCCGCCAAATTATTCAATTTAAACAACAGTAATACTTAAGGTAATAAGGTAAACAACATGGCTTTTGACCAACTTCATCGATATTTATTCAATCAAGGCAATGTAAGAGGAGAAATGGTGCGTTTAGAAAAAAGTTTTCAGGCCATTTTAGACTCTTACCCCTATCCACCTGTTATCCAACAACTTCTGGGTGAACTGATGGCTGCTGCTAGTTTGTTGACCGCCACATTGAAGTTTGAAGGTGATATTGCCATCCAAATCCAAGGCGAAGGGCCACTCAGTTATGCCGTTATTAATGGCACTCACAATCAGCAGTTAAGAGGTGTCGCTAGGTGGGATGAAGCGTTGCAAACTTTGCCAACTGAATTTGGTCAGTTGGTACAAAAAGGTGTGTTGGTGATCACAATTACTCCTGAACAAGGTGAGCGTTATCAAGGCATGGTGGCGCTGGATAAACCTACTTTAGCAGAATGTATTGAAGGTTATTTTGAGCAATCAGAGCAATTGGCAACTAAAGTCATATTGCGCACTCAGCTTAGTGAACAACCCGCAAAAGCTTGTGGCATGTTTTTACAAGTTTTGCCCCTTAGCAGTGAATCTACCCAGAAAGCGGATACAGACTTTGAACACCTTAGTGCTATTACCGATACTATAAAAGACCAAGAGCTGTTTAACTTGCCGGCTGAAGATATTTTGCACCGTTTATACCATGGTGAAGATATTGAACTATACCCCGCCACTAAAGTGGTGTTTAAGTGCAGTTGCAGCAAAGAGCGAAGTGCCGCAGCTTTGGCTGCAGTAGGTAAAGAAGAGTTACTTGATATAGTAGCCAAAGACGGTGATATAAAAATGAACTGCCAATACTGCCACACAGAATATAGCTTCGATGCTATTGATGTGGAAAGTATTCATGCAGGCACTTTTAATCTTCCCGTTGGACAGGGCTAGTTGCATATTAACATTTGATGATAACGTTTAGTTTGGGCTTGGATTGGCTCTGAGATGTAAAGAAAAGCGACTGATACTTTAAAGGATAGTAAAGTATCAGAGTGAAATCCGATGCCTAGTTTCTTGGCTAAACCTCATTTTATTTGATTAATCTAGACAAACACGTTCACCGCGCTTCGCGATTTTGAAACCTTTTTGTTGAACCGAACTGTATTGTTCGCTTGAAGAATATCTAATTTTATTACTATGATTGATATGAAAAAATCGAACCTTTTTTTGTTCAGTCAAAGGCAAGTTTTTGAATCGAGTCATTGAATCTGCTACGCGAGGATGAGGGATCTTTGACATATCTCGCCCTGGCAATTCATTGTTATCGAAGAACGTAGCATCAAGGTATGCCACGTCAACTTGAGATATCATATCCTCAATACGGGTATTAAATTCGGTTTCCCAGCGATTCCAATCGTCAATGTCGGGCAAAAACAGTACACTTTTTGACGGGCCTTTAACAACATAGCCAGCTGTTTCAGAATATTCGTCGCGATGAGGCACCAAGTAAGCAGTTACCGATAAATCATCATTAAACACGACAGGTTTTTTGGGCATCATTGAGATCAGGTCAATGTTTTTATAGTTTACTAGTTGATCCCACGGGCCATTGTTTTCCAAATAATTTTGCATACGTGGTAATGGAAAAACGTTAAGTCCTTGGGTACCAATAGATTCATGTCCTGCGAACATCAAACCAGCATAATGACCAATATGTGCGTGTGTTAAAAATACAGCAGATAATCCGAGCGGCGCATTGCCGCCGTCACTCATACTATCAAGCAGATTCATTTGTTCTCGTAAGTCAGGAGTGGCCTCAAAAAGATAACGGTTAGAATAACGATGATCGACTAATGCCCCTGATGCCGCCCATAATTTTAGAGAAGGGTTTACCCAAGCTGGATCATCTGGGTTCCCAATTTGGGGAGCTCCTCCGTCCTGCCCTATGCCTAGAATAACAAATTCGACGTCACAGGATAAAGAAGCCTGTTGATCCACAGAGGAAAGATCTGCGCAGCCTGCTGTCATTAAAGTCGAGGTGAATAAAAGAAGTCTGTAAAATTTCATGAAATATCCTCTGATGTCTATGAGTAAACATTGCAATATCTTTTCTCTTTCGCCATTCCACATAAGCTTGCTATCCACTTCGCAGCTATATATTTCTTGACGATTATTGCGCCATTGAATCATGTGTTCGGGTATGACATAGCTAAAAACTCGTTGCTGTCTTTATTACACTTTTTTATTTCGAATGCTGTTTGATTTTTTACTTAATGGATAAATTATGTTCAATATTAAATTGAAAACATAACACATATTAACTATTACAATGGGTATCTGTGAAATTTTTCAACAACTCGGCAAGTCTATATGGCCTTATTAACTCTGTTCTGTGAAGAAAACACACAAACAGGTTAAGATATTTAAATACTGTCACACTATTGAGCAACATGAAGAAAATTGATATTAATACTTGGTATAGAAAGGAACACTTCGAATTTTATTCTAGGTTCGAACAGCCTTTCTTCAATGTGTGTGCAACAGTTGATGTCTCTAAAACACTTAATTATTGTAAAGAAAATCAGCTTTCTTTTTTCATCTGTGCTTTGTTTCTTCTTGGTTACACGGCCAATCAAATAGAACCATTTAGGTTTCGCATAAACAAAAATGAAGTCGATGTGTATGATGAATTAGAAATAAGCTGCACTGTGTTAAACAGTGACGAAAGCTTCAGTTTTTGTGAGTTTGGGGCCTGTAGTCACTTTGATTTATTTTATCAACAGGCTGATCAACAGCTCACTAAACTAAAAAATGGTCATATATCCTTAGAGTCATCCAATACAAAATCCAATAATATATTCTGTTCTGTTTTGCCTTGGTTACATTTCACAAGTTTTTCTCATGCCCTGAAACAAAGTAAACATGACTCGGTGCCCAGAATAGTGATGGGTAAATACAAAAAAAGTTATAACGAAATAGCGATGCCTGTATCGGTTGAAGTCCATCATGCACTGATTGATGGCTTACATGTAGGCCAATATTTCGAAAAGCTGCAACTGAATTTCAATCATTTCTTTGAACTCGAATAAAATGCTTATTCAAAGTGTTTTGAGGTGTATTAGAACCAAAAGTTTTTCGTTATTATTTCTGCTCAGTAAACATGACAACCGATAAATCTCGATTAGCAGATGTTCAGTAAAACTATTTTCTTTTTCTGTTGTATGGCCTTAAATAAACCTTCTAATTACACATACTCGCCATCAGCTACAGTAAAATCAGGTTCAACAAGTTCATTATTTTCAGGGTTAAGTACATATTGGTCAATTGAAGGTAGGCGGTTAACACCATTTTTTCAGTTTCAGTTTCAGTTTCAAAGTCACTGGCTCGGCAGTCAGATGAATGCGGTGATATTGTCAATATCTGCTGTGGTGAATTTTTCACCAAAAGCGATCAAGCTTATATCTTGGCGGCCATGCTCAACAGCATAGCCAATAAACTGATGTCCTTAAGTCTGGCTAATTCATCACCTGGTAACCAATAAACACGGTAGCAATTAATCCCCCTTGGGCATGATTTTGCAATGTTACTTTTCCAGAGTGCATTTCAACTATGCGCTTGATGATAGCTAAACCTAGCCCCGAACCTAAGCTTCCACGTGCTTTGTCGCCTTGAGTGAAAGGTTCAAATAGGCTTTGGATTTGCTCTTCTGGGATACCTGGGCCAAAGTCGCGTATGGCAAAGCATAGCTGCTTTTCTTTTTTATTATGCCGAGAAGTAATTTTGATATTGTTACTGCCATAACGAAAGGCGTTTTCGATTAAGTTATCTAACACTCTTTTTAATGCCACTCGCCTAATTAATGTTGTGGGTAGTGGCTCAAGATCTAACGTAATTCTATGGTTTTCTTCTATATTCCTGACTTGTGTGGCGTCCTTTATCAGGTCATTTAAATTACTTGCTTGCATACACTCTTGTTGGTCTTGGCGTACATAATCGATAAATTGATCAATGATTTCGTTCATATCTTCAATATCGTGGACGATGCCTTCTTTCACCCAGTCTTGTGATTCAGGTAACATTTCTGATGCTAATCTGATACGAGTAAGAGGTGTGCGTAGATCGTGAGATATGCCAGCGGTCAATAATGCTCTGTCATCTTCGAGTTGTTTAATGCCTTTGGACATTTGATTAAAGGCATGGGTGACGGCTATTAATTCACTTGAGCCTTCTTCTTTTAGTGGTTTAGGCACTTGTCCTCGCCCTACTAACAAGGCTGCATCTTGAAGGGCTTTTAAAGGACGGTTTAATCGCCGTACAAAAATTAAACTACCACCCACACTTAAGATGCCAATCATCAATAAGTAAACTAAATGAGGTGAACCGTCTCCTTGTCCCAACCCCACCATGGGAATAGTGATCCAAATGTCGGGATTTTGTGGTGGATTGATCCAATATAAATAAGGTTCACCATGGGTGATCCTAACTTGCGCTTCGCCACCTAAACTATCTGATATTTGCCTTGACCAAAATTGATAGGGGGTGGCTTGCTCTAAACCATTTTTAATGGCTTGTGACTGGGTGTATACCTGCATACCAGCCGCTTTTAAAAAACGCGGGTCGAGTTCTGGGTTTTGGCTGCTGATGTCTTCAACAAAGGCTAGTTTGATTTGTGTCGCAAGCAAATTATTGATTTGTTGCACATTAGGGCTAACAAAATAAAAGGTCACAGAGACCAGAGATACTATTTGGTTGATAAACAGTAAGATGCTAATCAACAAAACGGTTTGGCCAAAGGCACTTTTGGGTAGGAACTTCACTTAGTATTAAGCACGGACGTTAAGCACGGATGTTAAGCCGCGCTGTCACCATCTGGAACAAACACATAACCAAGGCCCCAAACAGTTTGAATGTAACGTGGATTTGCAGGATCTTCTTCAAGCATGCGACGCAAGCGGGAAACCTGTACATCAATACTGCGCTCCAGCGCACTATAGTCTCGACCTCGTGCTAGGTTCATCAGTTTGTCACGGGACAGGGGCTCTCTAGGATGAGTAACTAAAGATTTGAGCACTGCAAATTCACCACTGGTGAGGGTCATTGCTTGGTCTTCGGCAGTCATTTCTCTAGTGCCAAGATTAAGTGAGTACTTACCAAATTCAATAATCTGTTCTTCAAGAGAAGGTGCGCCTGGTGCTTCGGTGGTTTTACGGCGCAGAACTGCTTTGATTCTGGCAAGTAATTCTCTGGGGTTAAAGGGTTTGGGTAGATAATCGTCTGCGCCCATTTCTAGGCCAATAATACGATCCACTTCATCACCTTTAGCCGTCAGCATTATTATGGGGATCCCGTTTTCTTTTTGACGTAAGCGACGACAAATAGATAAGCCATCCTCACCGGGTAACATCAAATCAAGCACCATAAGATGAAAATTTTCGCGCTCTAACAATCTATCCATTTGTTCAGAATTAGCAGCGGTTCTGACTTGAAAACCTTGTTCAATTAAGTAGCGTTCCAATAAACTGCGTAAGCGCATATCGTCATCGACTACTAAAATCTTTGTTGTTTCCTGTCCCATAACCTAATCCCAATCCCTATATGTTGCTTAATTGAATACATTACATGTGAAAGCCCGTTAATTCAAAAGGTTGCCATGGCTGTCAAAGCATTTGGATTGTTACAAAGTTTGTCACAGGCGATAACATTGATAGTGAAAATGAACTTAAAAGAATTTTTTACCTGTTAAAGCGACATACATAGCGAAAACACCTACCAATGAATAAATCACTTCAAAAAAACTGATCTCGCCCGCTGTTTGGTTGATGAGCATTGAAATAATCATAGCGGCCAAAAGTAATGATGGAACAGCAATAATACCAATCAAAACCCGAATTTTAAAAGAAAGCTTTGGTTCATGATTCATTGGCTGTTGTCCGGTTTACTTTTCACTGACCCAGTCCATTTGAAAATCTGCACGGCGTTTCTTATCCATCAACTCTTCTAAAAGTGGCATTAAGATAAGCTCCATGGCCAAACCCATCTTTCCACCGGGTACGACTATGGTATTGATACGCGACATAAACGCACCATCAATCATTTTGAGTAAATAGGGGTAATCAACACTTTTCATTTCGTGGCGAAAACGCACCACTACAAAACTTTCGTCTTGGCTGGGTATTTCCCGAGCACTAAAGGGGTTAGATGTATCGACTGTGGGTACACGCTGAAAGTTGACATGGGTGCGTGAAAATTGTGGTGTGATGTATTTAAAATAATCGTCAAGGCTACGCACTATGCTGCTCATGACAGCTTCGCGAGAATGACCTCTGTCTGTGGTGTCCCGGACAATTTTTTGGATCCACTCCAAGTTGACTATGGGCACCATGCCGACTAGCAAGTCAACGTGTTTGGCCACGTCTACTTCGTCGTTGGCTACCCCGCCATGCAAACCTTCATAGAACAGTACGTCGGTGTTTTCAGGTAAGTCTTGCCATGGGGTGAAGGTCCCGGGCATTTGATTAAAGGGTACGGCTTCATCAAAAGTATGCAGGTATTGACGATGTTTGCCCATGCCAGTTTGTGCATATTCAGTAAACAAAGATTCGAGCATTTCAAAATCGTTGGCTTTGGGGCCAAAATAACTGATGTGTCGACCTTGTTCTTGCGCCTTGCGGATCGCAACTTCCATTTCAGGACGTGTGAACCTATGAAAGCTGTCTCCAGCTACTACCGCTGCATTGACTGACAAGTTACGAAAAATATGCCGTATAGCATTGGTTGTCATAGTTGTGCCTGCACCAGACGAACCAGTGATGGCGATTATGGGATGTTTAACTGACATTCAACGCACTTTGCTGCTTAATGGATGTCATTTATAAGCAAGCTTGCTACTCGGGTCAAGAACTAGTTGACTGAAAGAGTTACTGCTTTACTGTTTTTAAATCGGATCATTGCAATGTGGGCCTGCTATAACAGCCTTTTTAGTGTGACGATTATCCATAATGCTAAACATCATCCGGGTTTCATTTTGGTTAATATATAACCTATGCGCCGCCTTTCCAGTTCGCCCTATTCTTACAGAATCATTTTACCATCGTTATAAGTTTGTTTCACTTTCAGTTTAAATGTTTGTCACTTTGGATGAGCATGTCCAGAAAAATGTAATGTCAGGCTCAGTTATGATCAACAAAATACTCAGTGCAGCCAATAAAATTCTGTACTCTTACTTAAGGCATGCACTTACATCTTCATGGGATGGTCTGTGCAGCTAATATTGCCGGTGCAGTTCTATGTAGTGGCGAATTGGCTAGTCACATAGGGTTAGATTGACATGTGCATATTCACAATGCTCTTTATGACGTTCGTAGAATCGCGCAGGCACATAATCAGTGGATGTGACAAGGGCAGTCAAAGCTGTCTCTGTTTCACACAAAAAGCACTATTTATTAGCTATTACTGCCACTATCACGAAATAAAATTCGCTATGCTGGGGTCATATCCTGTTCTATTAAGAGATAAAATATATAATCAACTGCAATGACGTATCAAGACTGTATTAAATCCAGCGGTAAATACTATTAACTAAGGGATAAAACAAAATGAATTTTAAACGAGGGATGCTTCTTGCCGTTATAGTGATGCTGATCGCCGTCTTTTTTATGTTTGATATAGGGCAGTATCTGACTCTCGAAAGCTTGAAGGCGCACCAACAAGGTTTGGCTGAATGCATTCATTCAAACTGGTTGCAGGCATTCATTGTTTATTTTGTTATTTATGTCACTGCTACTGCTCTTAGTTTGCCCGGCGCCATTATTTTAACTTTAGGTGCGGGTGCCTTATTCGGTTTAGGTTTTGGATTATTGTTGGCCTCATTTGCTTCTACTATAGGTGCCACTCTGGCATTTTTGGTGTCACGATTTTTGCTGAGAGATTGGGTCAAATCAACGTTTTCAGAGCGCATCAAAGCGATAGATAAAGGTGTTGAAAAAGACGGTCCTTTCTATTTATTAAGTTTGCGATTAGTCCCAATTTTCCCATTCTTTGTTATTAATTTAGTGATGGGCGTGACCAGTATTAAAACGGTCACTTATTATCTTGTCAGCCAAGTGGGAATGCTTACAGGGACTGCGGTATATGTCAATGCAGGTACGCAATTAGCAGAAATAGAGGCCGTATCTGACATCGTCTCTCGAGATTTGATTTTATCCTTTGTTTTACTCGGAATATTCCCCATTATTGCCAAGCTTATGTTGAACTTCATCAAACAAAAGCGCGTTTATAGAGGCTGGAAAAAACCGAAGACATTTGACCGCAATATGGTGGTTATTGGCGCTGGCTCTGCAGGATTAGTGACCGCTTATATTGCGGCTGCGGTTAAAGCATCGGTCACCTTAGTAGAAAAGCACAAAATGGGTGGCGACTGTTTAAATACAGGTTGTGTACCTTCAAAAAGTTTATTACATGCAAGTAAATTAGCGCATACACATAAAGTGTCTGCCAATGCAGGCGTGAATTATCAAGCACCAGAAGTCGATTTTAAAGCGGTAATGAATCAAGTGCATAGCGTGATCAAAACGATAGAGCCTCACGACTCTATTGAACGTTATGAGTCCCTTGGGGTAAAAGTAATAACAGGCAGCGCAACGATAGTATCGCCTTGGCAAGTTGATATTCACACCGCTGATGGTATTCAATCGTTAACCACTAAAAATATTGTTATTGCTACGGGTGCCAGTGCCTTTGTGCCACCTATTCCGGGTTTAAAAGATATAGATTACCTTACCGCGGATAATTTATGGGACTTAACAGAGCAGCCTAAACGTTTAGTGGTGTTAGGTGGTGGGCCGATTGGTAGTGAGTTATCTCAAGCATTCGGTCGTTTAGGCACACAAGTAACGCAAGTCGAAATGCTGCCGCAATTGCTCGCCAAAGAAGACCCAGATGCAGCGCAGTATTTGTATGATCAATTAATTAAAGACGGTGTAGATGTGCGTTTGAATACCACCGCTACTGCTATCGAAAAAACTGCTGAAGGTAAATTTATTGTTTTAGAGAAAGACGGTAAACAAGAGAAATTGCCGTTTGATGAGATATTGATAGCAGTCGGGCGAATAGCCAACCTAAAAGGTTTTGGCTTAGAAAAGTTGGACATTGAAACCAACCGAGTGGTGGTGACCAATGAGATGTTACAAACTAAATATCCAAACATATTGGCCGCCGGTGATGTGGCGGGTCCATACCAGTTTACTCATACAGCAGCTCATCAGGCTTGGTATGCAGCGGTGAATGCCTTATTTAGGCCCTTTAAAACCTTCAAAGTCGATTATCGGGTTATTCCGTGGGCAACCTTTACCGACCCAGAAATTGCCACTGTGGGTTTAAACGAGCAAGCTGCAAAAGAACAGGGCATTGCTTACGAAGTTACCAAGTATGATATCGGCGGATTAGACCGTGCGTTAACAGATGACCATGCTCGTGGATTTGTAAAAGTTCTGACGCCTCCTGGTAAAGATAAAATATTAGGTGCGACCATAGTAGGGGCGCAAGCAGGAGAGCTCATCGCTGAGTTTGTTTTAGCGATGAAATACAACCTCGGTATGAATAAAATACTCGGTACTATTCATATCTACCCCACTATGGCAGAAGCCAGTAAATACGCCGCAGGGAACTGGAAAAAGGCTAACGCACCTGAAAAATTACTGGCATTTGTTGAACGCTTTCATACTTGGCGTCGTTCATAAGTGAGTGTAAATAAATGAATGGTAAATTTGTTAATGGAAAAATTTTATCTTGCTTGTTTGCGGCGGTTTTGTTGATGAACTCAGCTATCGTCCATGCATTTGACCACCAACACTCAATATTCACTCAGGTGTTGAGTGATGTGGTGAGGTTGTCGCCTAATAAAAAGCAAACGCGGGTAGATTATGCGCTGCTCAACAAGCAACCTGAAAAGTTAAACCAATACTTGAACGCGTTATCCTCAGTCAAACAAAGTGACTACCAGTTATGGACGGGTGATGAGCAACTTAGCTTTTTGATTAATGCCTACAACGGTTTTACTTTACAGCTGATTCACCATAACTATGCAAAGTTTCAAAGCGGCAAAGTAGAATCAATTAAAGATTTAGGCAGCTTTTTTTCTAGCCCATGGAAAAAAACGTTTTTTACTTTGCTTGATGATAAGCACAGTTTAGATGATATTGAACACAACATGATCCGTATCTGG
>CAJQKX010000523.1 GCA_905479025.1 uncultured Paraglaciecola sp. | reverse complement strand
TCGTCGTTTTGCGGTTCACATGAATCAGTCGATTACGCGTACCCGTTTCTACAAGGCTTTTTCTAGCATCTTCTAACAATGATTCGATTGTCGGCATTGGTTTCTCTGATTATTTTTGATTCACTTACAAATTGATTATTGCCATAACTCTAGATCATTTTGAATGGTTGGTTTTTTAAATGAGCATAAGACAAGAATCCCCTGTTTTACTCTTGCACAGGGTATCCCTTTAACAAATTCCTCCACTCCGGAACATGTCTCTCAACTGATTTCCAGAATCGAGGAGAGTGATTGTGTTCTAGGTCAGAATCTGCGCAGGCCGGGAACAATACCGCCATGAAAATGAGTAAGACAGAAATATTCAATCGTTTAATTATAAAGTCCTCTAACCGTCATCGCACTTACCACCGGCGCAGAATGCCAAAATTATAAATGCAGCGCTCTTATGGCTATAGACTCTGCAGATAACTAAAACCCTTCCGCTTTCATCTTATGTCGTATACGGATATCAATCATTAATTACTTGGTCAAAAAGCAGCCTTTGCGGCTTTCGTTCATGCGGTGCTGATATTGAGCGAAGATTTTTTGCTTGTCATGAAGCTAGGGTTGTTACGCAATAATGACATGAGTATGTTTTCAACATAGTAGGTTGATTAGTAGGTTTAAAATATTGATATTAAAAATAACAATGTAAATCATAGGTTTATATATAAAGTTAGACGGACTCTCTCTCCGCCATTATCAGATTTCATTCCCGTCAATTTCTTCAAGATACGATCCTAACCTACTGATTTAATTGTAAATACAATAGGTTGATAAAACTGGTGGATCGCATTTAATTGTTTGAAGACTCGGCTTTTTTAGTGTAATTATTAGTGGTTAATTGCAATACAGGATGCCGTTATGGGGGCAACCTCAAGGCCGAATCTTACTGACAGAGCATTTCAAGGAAATGTCCCTGGCTCTTGGAGCACCAGAATATCAGGGCTAACCTTTGAAAGGCATCTCTCTGGTCAAGCGAACTTTCGGTATCAAAAACAAAGAAAGAAGTTTGGGTTAACAATCAATACCGAATTGGCGGCATCACGCTGGCATTCTTTAGGCGATGCTCTAGCTTTTTTCGACCAATGCAATCAGGACATATCGAACGGGATTGATCCATTTAAGATGGACGCCAGGCGTCGTATGGATACGTTTCGAGCTAATGCCGAGGCCTGGTTACCCGTTAAGTTGGCCGAATTAAAACCCTCAGCCCTTAAGAGCCACAACAACTACAAGCGCTACGTTCGATATATGGTCAAGGAATTCGGGGAAAAGCCAATTTCTGATATCAATCAACATGATGTCGGGACGTTGTTAAAAAAATATCTGGGAACGCCAACTCAGGCTGACAGGATGCGTGGCGCTCTAGAAGCAATTTTGGATCGATACCATGTTCCCAATAACACTCGTAATCCTGCAGAGGCGAAGGTGCAAAAGCTCTTCGTTGGCAACTTACGCAAACTCGCAAAAAAGAAGTCTCGCAATTACGCCGCGATGAAAGTTGAAGATGCTCCTAGGTTTTACAGAACGATCCGCGACGAGACAGGCCTAGCTTACCGGGTCCTGGAGCTTTATTGCTTAACTTTAGGTAGCCGTCTAACAGGCGCTTTGAATGCAGATTGGAGTCACGTCGACTTGAATAAACAGACTTGGTTGGTACCCAAAGAAAATCATAAAATCGCCAATTGGCGGACCCATCTTTGTGCCAGCGCTATTGATTCCCTACATCGCGTGGCTTCGCCCGATACTCCTCGCCGCGGGTTCATATACGCAACACAAAGCAGCCTGTCAGGCCACCTGTCGGATACTAGGGTGAGAAGCGTCTGGAAACGTCATTCACCGTCTGGCATGGATGGTGAAGCAACCACCGATATTATGGGCTTCCGTGCAACGTTCTACTCTTGGGGTATTGATGAAGGCCTGAACACGGATCATTTGACACAACAGCGAGGTGCAAAGCCCAACGTAGATGAGGCTTCACTCACATATATTCGAACAGACGCTTACGAGGCCCGCAAGCGCATCATAACTAAATGGGAGGATTTTTTACTTAATGGATGATTCAGAAATGTTCTTGGCGCGGGCCAAACAAAAACACCAATTCGCTCAACGTCTTGCTGCGATCGCGACCGAGCACCGTGACAAGAGAAAGCAGAGGCGAGCAGTCGCCGATCTTATTCGCGAAATGCCAGAAATGGGAAGCCCTGAGGTATTAGCCGGGCTGTTAGAGGGTGCGGGACTGCCAAAGCAGCTCAACGAAAAGCATCAGAATATCTGGGCGGCATACGAGTGTTATAGATTAGACGGTCTTGGCTACGAAGATGCCGTTCAACGCTTGTCAGACGAATTTCATTTGAGCGACAAAGGAATCGAGAGCGCCATTCAGCGGGCCAAACGCGCAGGTCGTGAGCTTCGCTGACCCTACTTTTTTGCAGCAAACAAGTAGGTAAAACCGCAAGTAGACTGCTGTTATCTTTATGTGGCTCTTCAACAACATAAAGGCGAAATTATGCAAAACCTCGAAGATCTGGATAATGCATCCCTCAGCGGACGATTGGTCCGAGCCAAGGAAATTTCTTACCGGCTAGGCGTGTCGGTTCCTACGATCTACCACTGGGAAAAATCAAATGATTTTCCTAAGCGGCTTAGACTTGGACC
>CAJQKX010000522.1 GCA_905479025.1 uncultured Paraglaciecola sp. | reverse complement strand
CCTAAACGTACTGGGTGAGCAAAAAACTCAGCGTCTTCACTATTGGTTTCAACGTAAGTGTATTCCACAACGTTTTCGCCGCGCATAGCATCAACCAAAGACAAACAGAACCTTGCAGCAGCATGGCCCATAGATAATGTTGCTGACCCGCCACCCGCTTTAGCTTCAACTACTTCAGTACCTGCATTTTGGATACGAGTCGTTAAACTTGCTACTTCTTGATCCGTAAACTCTACCCCTTTAACTTGTGACAAAAGAGGTAAAATAGTAGTACCAGAATGTCCACCAATAACGGGAACATGCAAGTTAGCTGGGTTTAATCCTTTTAAATTACCGACAAAGGTTTCTGAACGGATAACATCTAAAGTGGTCACACCAAACAATTTATTTTTGTTGTAAACACCTTTGGCTTTTAACGCTTGTGCTGCAATGGCAACAGTCGTATTCACTGGATTAGTAATGATACAGGTACAAGCCTCAGGACAATTATCAGCAATAGCATCAACTAAATTTTTAACGATACCCGCATTGATGTTAAACAGATCAGAACGATCCATACCTGGCTTACGAGGCACACCTGCTGGTATCAACACAATGTCACAACCGGTTAAAGCATCAGCTAAATTATCTTTTCCGTAACCTTGTACTGTTACATCGGTGGGGATGTGGCTTAAATCCACCGCGACACCAGGAACCACTGGAGCAACATCATACAAAGATAGCTCAGAGCCTGCTGGCAGTTGAACTTTTAATAATAATGATAACGCTTGACCGATACCACCGGCTGCACCTAATACGGCTATTTTCATGATTCTCTCCTGTGAAAAGCGTTCTGCTTTGCAATAATCAAAGCTAACATGGATGTAATATATAAGATTTCAAGAACATATTATTATACTAGGGTCTTGCTCGATTTAATAGCTAGCTATGATTTATCATATATTCGTCATCATTGTTTTTGCAGGCAAATTGCTTAAACCTATACAATACGGCAAAATACAACTACCAACTCCATTATCGAGTGCTTTATGGCAACCACTAAACAAGACATACTGATTAAAGCATTTAAAGACATCCTAAAAACAGAAAGTTTTGGATCGCAAGGCGATATAGTTGAAGCACTAAAATTGCAGCAATTAGATAATATCAGTCAGTCCAAAGTCTCCCGTATGTTAAGTAAATTTGGCGCGGTTCGTACTCGTAACGCATGGGGAGATATGGTTTATTGCTTGCCTCCTGAATTAGGTATGCCCACAGCAAAAAGTCCCCTCAAACAACTTGTATTAGATATTGTACATAACAATGTAATGGTGATTATTCGCACCAGTCCAGGCGCAGCCCAGTTAATTGCTCGATTATTAGACTCTTTAGGCAAAAAAGATGGCGTGTTAGGCACTATTGCTGGCGATGACACAATATTTATTGCACCCGCCGATGTTAGTAATATCGAAGAAACTCGCAAACGAGTCGAAGCATTATTTGAAAACGTTTGAAAATGTATAAAAAACATATTGGCTTTGCCTTTAATATATTCGCATTAGGGCTATTTTTCCCTGGCATATTGCTGAGTATGTTTTCCTTTAATATGGAAATGGCGGCCAATCTTAGCGGTTCAAGCCTTACCTCATCCTTAATAGATAAAGAATTGTCGATTATGGCCACCATTAGCGAACTATGGGAAGACCAAAGATTGCTAGTCGCAGCACTGATATTCGTATTTTCAGTGTGTATTCCACTATTAAAAACAATACTGGTTTGTGTTGCCTACTTGACTCAATCACTACAAATTGAAAAAAGACTCATCAACTTTGTGGGGGCCATAGGTAAATGGTCAATGGCGGATGTGTTTGTCATTGCCATTTTCCTAGCAATTATGTCTACCAACCACGCAGAAACCATTACTTCTGAACAATTTAGCGTGTTTGGATTTAAGATTGCTTTAGATATCAGTACTCAAACTTTATCTGCTGCTGGGGAGGGGTTTTATTACTTTACCGCTTACTGCTTGTCGTCGTTGATTGGCACCCAGATAGCAAGCTCTGCAATTAAACGTAAGCCTGTAACTTAAAAACTAAGACTTTTAAGTTACAGTCTTAAAAATGAAACTAATCTTGACCATGACCTGCCTTAAGTTATACTAGTGAGCACTTAACGTCTGCTTAAATGATCCTAAACAAAATCTAACGGGTATTAAACTTTTCTCATAGCAGAAGAATCATTATGAATCAACAAATATTGTCAGTACTCATTATAGTTATTAGCTTTACACTTTTTGCTTGCGGGGGGAGTGGTTCGCAGACACCAAGTTCTCCGCCCATACCCAGTATTGAAGAACCAAATTGGATAGCTGGGCAATTCTCTAACGATTCAGTTTATAAAGATCTTTGTGCCGTCCCAAGAACAGGCCCAGATAGCAACGGCGATACCTTTTTGGACTCTCAAGGTACTAGCATGCATGAAAAGATGTGGCTTCGCTCTTGGACTAACGATACTTACCTTTGGTTCAACGAGATAGATGATAACAACCCTGCAGCATTTTCTGTGGCTAATTATTTTAGCCAGCTGAAAACCGATGAACGCACAGCATCAGGATCGTTTAAGGATAACTTCCATTTTTCCCAATCGACCGAAGACCACAACCAACGAACACAAAGCGGGGTTGCTTCTGGGTATGGCATCAGCTGGGAATTTGTGAGTTCAAGTTCCCCACGGCGTTTGATTGTGCGTTTTACAGAGCCGGACTCCCCTGCTGCCATCGCCGGCGTTCTTAGAGGTTACGAATTGAAAAAAATTGATAATATTGACTTTGTGAACACCAGCGACCAGGTCGACATCGACCAAATTAATGCGGCGTTGTTCCCATCTGATCCGGGTCAAACCTTTAACTTTGTATTTTCAGATGAAACTAAAAAAGACGTCTTAGAGAGCACCTTAACTTCACAAAATATTGAATTACAAACCGTACAAAACGTTAAAGTTATAGACACAGATATAGGCCGGATGGGCTATATGCAGTTCAATTCATTCATCCGCACAGGACAACAGGAATTGATTGATGGGTTTCAGCAATTTGTTGACCAAGGTATTACTGAACTGGTTATCGATCTGCGTTACAACGGCGGTGGTTTACTTGCAATGGCCTCACAAGTCGCGTACATGGTGGCTGGCAGCGCACAAACCAATAACCAAACGTTTGAAACATTACAATTCAATGAAAAATATCCTAATAAAAACCCTGTCACAGGCGACACATTACAGCCCACACCTTTCTACACTAGAGAAATCGATTGGTCTACCAATCAGTTTACAAATAATACGTTACCTTCTGTAGATTTGACCCGAGTGTTTATTCTGGCAACAGACAATACCTGTTCAGCTAGCGAGGCGGTGATAAATGGACTTAGAGGCATTGATGTTGAAGTGGTATTAATCGGCGATACTACATGCGGCAAGCCTTTTGGGTTTTATGCCACAGATAACTGCAGTACGACCTACTTCACCATTCAATTTCAAGGCGTTAACGCAAAAGA
>CAJQKX010000521.1 GCA_905479025.1 uncultured Paraglaciecola sp. | reverse complement strand
CGGACTAACGCCGTTCGACTATATGATGCATTTACTTGAACAAGTCTCGGTTCAAAACACCGATATCGAGCCACTGCTACCATGGCGATTTGCTAAAGACTAGGTGGGATTGCCGGACGCTTACATTAGGTCTGGGTATGCCTTTATTCTAAGCGACAGCCTTTATTTTCAGCAACCGCGAATATTAAACCTTACTATGCGAACGAATGGATGTATGAACGAATGGATGTGTGAACGAATGGATGTGTGAACGAATATGTGAACGAACGAATGTTTAAAACTCAGACCATGCTGGTAGGCTAACTATCTGAAATGAACCCAAGCACAGAGCCAAGGCTTTTTACCCATTTGGCGCTTTGGGCCGTTGCACTGCCTATCCATTATCCTATAATTTTGACCTGCTGCTTTTTATTAACTCATCACACTTTTATTATTCTTCATCACGGCTCAAAAACCGTAGCTGCTGAGCAAGCATTTTAGCAAGTTTCATGTTTGCACCCGATAGCGCAGCTCGGTCGATCATCGATTGGTATATAGCATGAATTTCTAAGGGTCGATTGTGTGCATAGTCTACTTTCATACTGGGCGAGTAATCCTGCATATTTGTCTCGGTATTTACGAGCATTGACTCAGCCAGTGAGGCACTAAGGGGCTGCCCACAAGTATTTGCAGCGGCAATCACTTCTAGCATGATAGCTTTAATTAATTCACGGGTGTCATGCTGACGTAGAAGTTCAGCCGTACCACTGTTGAGCACAACGGACAGTCCGTTAAAAGGTACATTCCAAACCAATTTTTGCCAGCGTAAAAAACACAAATTTTCAATGGGTTTTACATCAATACCACAAGCAAGGAAATCCTCAGTAACCAGCCCAAGCTCTGGAGTGATGCCGGCCGCAGATTCGTCCTTCTTATAATGCCCCAGATTAACCATCCCAAAATCACTATGGTTAATATGACCGGGGCCAATTTTCGTGCTACCAATAAAACACAAACCACCAATAATGCTCGCTCGGGGTAAAATGTCTGCGGCGACCTGCTCCACTCCAAGGCCGTTTTGCATGATCACGACAATCCCAGTCTGTTTTACGACCTGAGGCAGCAACACTTCAAGCAAATGATTATTCGTTGTTTTTAAAGCCACAATGGCAACATCGCACAGTGGTATATCTTCAGGCTTGGCATATGCGTCAACATTAACGTTGAAGTTACCGTTGATAGAATCTATCCGTAATCCCTGTTCATTGACGTGTTGATAATCACTGTGAAGCAAAAAATGCACATCCGTACCATGCTGGGCCAACATACCACCGTAATAACCACCAATAGCGCCAGTACCAATTACTGCATACTTCATAATATTCTCCACAGACAGGGTAAAAAATTGTGTAAGTGTGTTTAGGTGGGTTAATTTCTCGTTTACCCCATCGCGGCCTAAATTCGTATTTATAAGAATAAAAAGGGGCAGCTCCAAATGAAATCGATAATAATTGGTAGTTTCTGATCCCCATACATCTATTAAAATGATATCAAATTTTTGGTTTTAACTACGTATGCTGTGGCTTTTGTTACCCATTATTGTTGTTGACAACTTGCCGCATTCAATGTGTCCATGGTGGCACAAGAGTCAATCAATAGACTTATACTATTTGAAAGTGAGACCTAAGTCTTACTCGCTCAAAGCGAAAATAATGAACACAAACTCGAGCATTCCTTAAGGCGACTCCTTTCAGTTAAGAGTGTAATGGTGTTGTTAATAATGAGTGAAAAAACCAAACAAATCATAAAACAACAGCCCCTTGAAAGCCGGTTCATAATGCTGATGTAAGTTTCAAACATTAACATCCAGTTTCACACTTTAATCTATTCGGACACTTACATCATAATGTTAGGCAATAACAATGACAGTATTGGAAAAAGATAATCGCAATCAGTATTACAACATTCATTATTAAAAATCTTGCCACACCCATAAAACCGTCATATTACGCAACCGAAGGTTTATTGATACTGGCGTTAACAAACACATTTAATCCTACCGGCGGGATAATCAAGCTTATCTCAAGCAATTTTATAACTACCACCCCAAACCAGATCAAATCCGTAACCATCTAACATGGGTATTAAGAAAGGTAGGATAAGCATCATAATACCTAATGGATCAAGAAACATCCCCAACAACACATATACACCTGCAATCATAACCATTTATAGCCATATAGCTGTAATCTGGTTGCACATTCAGCAAAAAAGGAGTTGATAAAATGAGTGAGGTTAAAGAGATAGAAGTGATTCGCGGCAGTGGTAATGTATTTAAAGATTTAGCGATTGCTGATGCCGGCATAGAACAGAGCAAAGCGATATTAGCTGCGCGCACTTTAAGCTTGTTAGATGAGAAAGCATTATCTACCCGCAAGGCGGCTTCGTTAACCGGTTTTCAGCAGGCTGACTTTGCGCGTATTCGTAAAGTGCAGGTTGGGCGATTTACTATTGATAAGCTTGTTAAGGTAGTCAATACGCTAAACTTTAAAATAGAAGGCATTAGATGATAAAAAAGGGAGCTACATTTGCGAGCTTTAAAAAAGAAGCTTTAAAAAATAAGAAAGTTAAATTTATATATGATGGTTTAGCTATTGAGTTTGAGCTCAAGCAGAAAATGATGGCAGTGCGTAAAGC
>CAJQKX010000520.1 GCA_905479025.1 uncultured Paraglaciecola sp. | reverse complement strand
AATATTTTATGACCTTGTGGCAACAGCGAGTCGGAGGCGATGGCCATGACTTAATCACTCTGCTCGCAAACGGTGAAGAAACTCGAGATATGGACACCATGGAATATCTGGGAAATCTCGTCCTACTAATTGTTGGCGGCAATGATACGACCCGAAATTCTATGTCGGGCTCTGTTTATGGCTCGCACTTATTTCCTGCAGAGTGGGAAAAGGTGCGCGCTAACCGAGATCTAATCCCAAATACGGTGGCAGAGATTATTCGCTGGCAAACCCCGTTAGCCTACATGCGACGAACCGCTCTCGAAGATGTAGTGCTACATGGAAAAACGATAAAGCAGGGTGACAAAGTCGCCATGTGGTATGCATCGGGAAATCGTGATGAACGAAAATTTGAAAATCCCGATGCTTTAATATTTGACCGTGACAACGCACGCAGTCATATATCCTTCGGCTTTGGCATTCATCGTTGCTTTGGTAATCGCCTAGCTGAGATGCAACTACAGATCTTATGGGATGAAATGCTGAAAAGATTCTCCAAGATTGAAGTCGTGGCCGAGCCCCGCAGAAATTTTTCTAGCTTTGTCAAAGGCTACACTGAAATGCGGGTTATTTGTCGCCGTTGAAGTGCCGGAGCGGCGTGCTTTACAACAAACCTGTTCATGAGCAATAAATAAGCCTCTTTTCAACCCACACTTACTATCCAGGGGCGCAGGAATTGCTAGATGGCGTCCTTAAAAGGCTTTATTCGCGCAATAAATAAATAGGTGCGACGAAGAAAAACCAACGCCTTGTAAAGCGCAGGCCCCAAAATGACCGAGTCAAATAACCGTGCCACTCTCTTGTAATCAAGCTTTACCAGCAGGTAACTCATCGCTGTATTTTTGAGAAGACGCTGCCCATTGGCCTCAACAACAAAAGAATTGTCGATATCAATGCCTTCAGCAAGAAAAGCACGTCTGATATCGTGATGTTTTCGCAAATCGACAAGTTCAACACGTGCCTGGGATTTGAGTTCTGACAGCAGCGCAAAATTTCGGCAGAAGTAGCAACCGCCATCATAAAACAGCTTCACTTCTTTCATAAAATTTGAACCAATTCTTCGTCAGACATAACGCTCTCAACAAGGCACTTTGCGGTCATTTGTAATTTTCTTCATGCACTTCGGAAGCCTCACTGCAACAAGCCTCCCAGTTGATGCCCAAGCCGCATTTTTTGCCCTTGCCCAGGCCAACACGAGGGTAGCGCACAATTCGGTCACCTCCCCTTTTTTTGCGGAGCTCTCAGCTTATCATTACGCGGCTTCAGAAGATTTTACCGCGTTACACTTGCCACTCTAGCTCGTTCTCTGTTTACTGCTCGCATCAAACATGCGCAGATTCTCGATAGCTTTACCGCTTCGTAAATTTCTAACGCTTCCATACATGCAGATACTGGTAAATGAGTGGAATCAAATTACTAATAAATACCAGCACTGCCTAAAGGCCATGCAAACATGAAGAAAAATACTGGCTTCACCCGGATATTATTTGCTTTTAAAAACTCCGGGAAAGGCTTCAAATTTTTGATAAGAAACGAGGCCGCTTTTCAGCAAGAACTTGTACTTGCAATTTTTCTGGCGCCATTGTCTTTTTTAATCAGTCGAAGCTTGAGTGAACTGATTTTGTTGCTCCTTACTATAGCCCTTGTCCTAGTGGTCGAAATTTTAAATACGGCGATTGAGGCTGCCGTTGATCGTATTGGGCTTGAGCATAATGAGCTCTCGGGGCTTGCCAAGGACTTGGGCTCAGCCGCCGTCCTGTTGTCTTTGCTTTTTGCGGCAGGGGTATGGCTAACTTTTATGTGGCGTTACGGCTCGGCATTAATTGGCACAAACTGAACCCAGTAAGCAGCCCGAAATCAGGGCTAGCCGGCTTGTAGGCTGCACTTTCCAGAATTGCGCACTTGTAGATGAAATTTGCGGGAATTTGGACCGCATGGAAAGGTGCGCATCCTGTCGGAACATGATTTTCAAGACCTCTTTTTCTGCGCTAAAGCTTTGAAAAACGCAATACTTTCAAATTCGCTTTGGGCACTTGCCTCTTCACTCAACCCATAAGCAGAATTAGCGGATAGTTTAACAACCACCATCCCACTTGCTGGAGAGACATAAATAAACTGGTTATAAACGCCAATCGCTGCGTAATCGCCACTGTTATCTGGAATCCACCACTGATACCCATAACCCAGCGGAAAATCTGACAGTGGATTATCGCCGGGCAGCAGGTGATCGGCGTCCGGCGTTATCGACGCCTGAATCCAACGACTTGGCACCACCTGACGGCCGTTTATGCTGCCCTTTTGACGATATAACTCTCCCAGCTTGGCGTAATCGCGCGCCGTCGCACTCAGGCCGCCATAAGCCATCTCCATGCCTTCAGAATCGAGCAGCCAGTAGGCCGCGCTCTCGGCACCCATAGGGCTCCAAAGCTCCTCCTGCATATACTGGCTCACTGGACGCCCAACAGCTTCTCGCAGCAGCATACCCAGCACTTGAGTGTCTGTAGAGTTATAACGATTATAAGTTCCCGGAGGCAGTTCGTTCACTAAGCTCGCTGAAAATTCATCCAAGGACCCACCGACAGCAAGTATTCTGGCGGATCGATTAATATCCGAGTTTGGATCACCATAGTCTTCATTCCACGAAGCCCCCGAAGACATTTGCAAAATATGTTTAATCGACACGCCATCGTAGGCAGAGTTTTTAAGTTGGGGCACATAGTCGGTAACCGATTCGCTAACGCTGTTGATATAACCCTGCTCGATTGCGATACCTAACAAAGCAGAGATAAAGCTCTTGGCGACAGACATCGAAATCCACTGCACATCTTCGCCACCCGACAACCAATAGTTTTCATAGGTAATTTCACTATTGTGGAGAATCAGTAACGCGCTCGTATCAGTTCGGGATAAAAACTCTTCAACCAGAACGTTTTCGCCCTGG
Source organism: uncultured Paraglaciecola sp. (assembly GCA_905479025.1). The sequence continues at coordinate 702 of CAJQKX010000520.1, read as the reverse complement.
AAGTTAAACGCCTCGGGGAGCGTCGAAGGGCTACCCTGATCAAAAACTAAGGCGGTTCTCGAGGGTGTCAATTGCGTCGTCGGAAACACCTGATAAGCTCGGTTGAAATTTTGATACTGCTCTACGCCGGTAAACAACGAGCTAATCCATTGAAGGCGTTCTTGATTGACGTCTTGGTTGTCTTCAGAACACGCCAGTAAAAGCAAGAACGAACACAGTAAAGCCCATCCAGCACAACTTCTCATTTTTCGTTTATCTAACGTTTTTATCACCGATTCACACACCATGTTTATGGCGCCTCATACCTGCTTGCGAACATGCGCTACACGCAAATCTACTGCGTTGCTCAAAAGAGTGCAGTTACAGTAACAACTAAAAAATGTAAAAAGAAGGCTCTCGAATGCCACTCGACATACGAGACTTTTGTAGTAAAAAAGTAACGTTTACTTCCCTTTTAGTGGCGGCGTGTTATGATACGTAAACGTTACATACACAAGGAAGCGTTATCACATGGAACACTTAGTCCCCCTGGTTGGAATAAGCACTGGCATTATTATTCCAGTCTCTGTTTTCATCTGGCTCTACTATGATGCCAAGGGCAAACGAGATGCCGTGGTAGAAATCGCCAAACACATGGACGACCCTAAAAAAACCGAACAACTATTAACCCGCTTTGATGAACGAAAAAAAGAGCCCATCGAC
>CAJQKX010000519.1 GCA_905479025.1 uncultured Paraglaciecola sp. | reverse complement strand
CGGGCATTAGATAAGATCCCCAAACAGGGCCGGGATAAGCCCTGGAAACTTAACCAAAATTATATACTTGATCGGATGAGCTTGAGCTATGAATCTGTGGTTAATGACAGTATTGTTTTCTCATCGATTACACCTAAATAAACCCATGAAAACTTAAATATGTCCCAAATGGTTCAGTTATTAGAAACAACATGTAAAATGGCAAAATTAAGCTGTACCCAAAAGCCACAAATCAACCCAATTGATCCTTAAGGGTTCAGAAATTTATAATGAGGCTTTATCTTTACTTTGCATTAAATCCTGAAGATAAATCCCTCCCTTGATACCATCCATTGCCGCATCAATATATTCAGCAATCTTGTCAATATCAGGGATAGTATCTCGACAGGCCATTAAGCCAAAATCAATATCATCACAATAACTGACCACAGTAATATTTAATGACTGGCCGTCAATTAACACAGATAAAGGATAAGTGGCTTGTAGCTTTGCCTGACCAAAATACAAAGGTTGCCTAGGACCTGGGACGTTGGATATGGTCACGTTTGCAACAGGTGGTAATAAGTTGGTCATATTGAGTTGATTCATCACTGCAACCAACCCCTGAGCAATCACAGCAAAACTAGTAGCAGCATCCGCAGAAACTGCGCCCAGTTCTTCTTTCGCATCCTTGGTTGATGCGCCAATTTTGGCTAATCGCGTCATAGTATCAGGTTCGTCAGTGGCCAAATTAGCAGTGACATAAGTAATTTGGTTACCTGTGCGATTCATCTGTCTCACAGAAACAGGAACCGAGGCAATTAAAGACTTTGTAGGTAACGCACCTCTTTCTTGCATGTATTTTCGCAATGCACCAGAGCATAGTGCAAGTACCATATCATTCACTGTAGCATTGGCTTGTTTACCGATGCTCTTGAGCTCTGTAAGCGAAAGTGATTTGACCGCAAAACGGCGAGCCCCTGTAATAGGCACATTAAAAATAGATTTTGGCGCTGTAAAAGGCACAGGAGAGGTGTTTTTACTGATCCCGGTGGCTTTAAGGCCTTGTCCCCAAAACATTTTTGACAGGTCCTGAACCATACTTGCACTGTCTTTAACTTGTGAAGCTAAATTAGCTGTTTTTTCACCCAAACTTATTGAACTTTGAGGACGAGGATGAAGGTGTTTTTTCAGGCCCGCCCAAGGAGCACGGACCTCGTCTTGGCCAGATAAACTAAAACAATCTTCCATCAACTCGATGCCACCCATACCGTCAATAGCAGCGTGATGCATCTTCATGTACAGAGCAAACTTGTTACCTTCCAACCCTTCAATCAAATGAAACTCCCACAAAGGGCGTTCCCTATCCAATAGACGGCTATGCAGACGTGAGGCTAATTCTAACAAGTCAGCCATTTTGCCAGGTTTAGGCAAGGCTGAATGACGAACATGGTAATGAATATCAAAATGTTCATCGGTTACCCAACTTGGCAGCTTGGCGCTGCTAACATGGCTTAACTTTTGATTGAAAGGAGGGCCTGCAGGTTGGACTTCTAATTTGTCCATCAAATCTCGAGGGAAATTACCCTTGTACCCTTTAGGTATCTCAAAAATCGCCAAGCTAGCAACGTTGACGGGTGTAGTCTGCTTTTCTAAAGACAAAAAAGCGAGGTCCAGAGCAGTTAATTGATTTGACACTGAGATAACCTAAAAAATCCATGTGGTCAGACTATACAATGAAATCTATAAGTTTTATTTGTTATTTCTACACCGTCAAAATTTAGCTCCTATGTTTAGCTATATTTTACTGCGTTTTAATGGCGTGTAGGCACCACATGCTAATGTAAGGAAGCAGATTATCATCGCTATATATCTATATTTAAAGACTGACTTAACTTAACTTAACTTAACTTAACTTAACTTAACTAATAAAGGGTTTCAGTTCTTGCTTCAATACTATTTTAAATGGCTGTTTTTCAAATTCAATCATATCACCGGCCATAATCTTTTTACGTCGTCTGGTTTCAACCTCACCATTGACTAACACCCGCCCCTCATCAATAGCCACTTTAGCCTCCCCCCCGCTGGAGACCATGGCTTCTAATTTTAATATCTGATAAAGAGCGATTGGCTCGGCATAAATTTCAATATCTTTCATCGGTAACGTTTCCACTTATTTATTTAACCCTATTTTCATTTAATTCAAATACCCCATCTGTATGAACTCAAAAGACATACAGACGATAACAAACACAACGCTAATGCAAAACATCTAAACACCAAGTGATTGTTTAATCAAAGCCATTTTATTCTAAATAATTAATATCAATATGCACCAAAAACACTGATCCGTATAACAATACAACAAGTAAAGTTTAGTAAACATACGCATTATGGTTATAATAGCGTCGACTTTTACTTCCCAAATTGACTAAACGAGCTGTATTGATGAAACTATTGATTAACCTTATCCGTAACCTGTTAGGTGGCATTATTGCTGCCATTGATTTTATCACCCGTGGTACAAAATTAAAACGCACATCACAAGCCCAACAACAAGTAGAAACAGAACTAGAAAAGATTTCTTTGTATCAATTTTTTGCATGTCCATTTTGCATCAAAACACGCAGAGCTATGTACAAACTCAATCTGCCTATCGTCAAACGTAATGCCTCGCAAGGTTCGCCTTATCGTGATGAGTTATTACAAGGTGGCGGGAGGGTTCAAACTCCTTGTTTACGTATTGAAAAAGATGATGCTGTTGAGTGGCTGTATGAATCTTCAGAGATCATTCGTTACCTTGAAAAGCGTTTTGTTTAAAAACGCCTATACAATTTTACTTTAAAGCATCAGAGTGCCACTTATTTTCACTCTGTTGCACACTTCAATTTAATAATGCCCCTCGCTACCTGTTCATCATCTACAGTTAAACGCCATGCTGCATATATACTAAAAATACGCTATATTTTTTCGCCGTGATGTCTAATTGTTTGTTGGCCAGAAAAGAATTTCAGTTCGTTTTCGTCTGGATAATTATTTCCAGATATTTCTGGAAATTCAACCAATAAAGAAGTGCGTCTCCCCGATATTTATGACACATAATTCATCGGTAATGCCCCAAACTTGCTCTATATTTAACGCCTGACGCAGTCAAATCAATAATAGTTTGTGTGTATAGATCATATTGAGACAGGTAAGAAATGTTTTTACTCTTAAAATTTAGCCCGGACACTTTTT
>CAJQKX010000518.1 GCA_905479025.1 uncultured Paraglaciecola sp. | reverse complement strand
CAATTATCTTGTAAGTAGCCGTAGCATGGTAATACAAAAAGAAACAAGTAAATTCAATAATAAGGTTACCTTTCACACAAGCGCATATGTTTTTTCTGATTGGTTAGATGGCTATGAACCAGAGGCATTAGAGATGGACCCTAAGTACTCAGAATATAGCAAAACATACAATAAAATAATGAAAGAGATAGTTGGATTTCAGAGAACTATCTATCACGAATACCTTAGAAAATATGTAGATCAAGAAATTGAAAAGTACGATGAAAATGGATTTTTTCCTGCATATTCAGGCCTTGAGAAAGAGTATGCAAAATGGAGGAAGGGCAATACAAAAAACATACTGAAAGACATCTATATTTCTGATCCTACAATATTCCAAAAACTTAACTCTAAGCAATCCAAGATACTTATTAGGCTATTGGATGCGGTATTAGTTTCAAATGAAAATGATGCCCTATTTGATGTTTTGGATGGGGTACTAGACTTAGATGAAAAGAATATTACCCTTATGGCAAGTCAACTTAAAAAGACAACATTAGAAAATATTATTAGCACAATAGAGGTTCTTCAAAAAAGGCAAATCGCGATACAGCAAATGAGAGAAGTTATGGAGAATAGATACAGCGAAGTATCTGAGACTCCAGATTTGCAGAAGATTATTGAAAATAACACATGGCTTTTTGGCGCGCAGTACAGCATTTTGGGCGCAGAAGAAGATAGTTTCACCAAGATTTCTAAGAAACTGCGGGATACAGTTAAAGATATTGATGTTGTTTCTGAGCAGGATATAGAAGATGGTACAAGTATAACTGGAGTTAATAGGCAGGTGGATCTTTTTATGGCAAGAAAAGTTCCGGGTTTTGATTCAAAGGGAAAACTTATTTTTAAGTGTGTGGTAATTGAGATCAAGAGGCCTGGATTATCTCTAAACAAAAAGCATCTTCAACAGCTCGAAGATTATGCCGAAATTATCTCTAAGCATGCAGCTTTTTCTGGTGAGAAAATGAGATTCGAATTGATTTTAATCGGTCGAAAGATATCTAAAGATGATTATCAAATCCAAAACAGAATAGATGGTCTAAAACATAATTCAGAGGTTGGTTTGGTATCGGATGGAAGAATTAAGTGTTATGTGAGGGATTGGTTTAGCATTTTTGATGAATTTGATCTGTCGAATGACTATTTGTTAGAAAATTTAAATTCTAAGCTGGATGACATTTCAGAAAATTCAACAAAAGAAATAATATCTGATTTGAAAAAAAAACGTGCATGAAATATTAATTAAATGTGAACTTTGTACAGAATATTTTAGTAGGGAAAACCATGTCTAATAGTTTATTTTTTATACAAGCTGAGAAAAACCATACAAATAGTAAATTTATAGATGATGTGGAATTATTTTCCGATCAGAATAAACAGCAAGTATATATGATCGACCGTCCATTGGCTGACAGTAAATATATGTATGATTATAAGGACGCGTTGGTTCTTCTTGCGCCAGATCATAAAATTATTTTTGTTAATTTTGGTGCCGATGATGACTTTGAAGAATATGTAGAAGATTTTGTGGAAGATCTTGGATCGATATCCGATAAATTTAAGTATAAGAGAATTATCGGTCGCCCTCGGGTATGGAAAGACGAATTGATTGTTCAGGTAAATGCCAATGAAATCAATAGTGGTGTAGAGAACTTTTTAAGTGGCCTCAAAATTGAGGGAAGCGGAAAAAAGAAGCAATGTGAGCTTTTAATCTCTCTTCTAACAGGCAGTATTAATGATATAGATAAAGTAAAGGGAGATGTTCCCGAAAACGTTCTCGATAAAATCAAACAAAAAATACTATTGTTTGATGGAGATCAAACTCGGTTTGTTTACCAAAACTTGAATAAAAAGAGGGTGACTATTCAAGGACTATCGGGAACTGGTAAAACAGAGCTGCTCCTACATAAGCTAAAAGATATCTATCTTGAGAACGGAGATAGTAAGGTGATTTTTACCTGCCATAACAAAATTCTAGCTGACAACCTTAGGAGCAGAATCCCGGTTTTCTTTGATTTTATGAAGGTTGAAGAACAAATTAAATGGAATGAACGGCTTTGGTGTGTGAACTCATGGGGTTCTCAGTCTGATAAGAATTCTGGTGCTTATAGCTACATTTGTAATTTTTATGGAGTGAATTTCTTAAGGTATAGCTATGCCACGAAATTCGATTATGTATGTAAGCAAGCGTTAGAAGAAATTCGCAAAGGAGGGGTTGAGAAATACGGATATGCTTTTGATTTTATGTTGGTAGACGAAAGTCAAGATTTTCCAAAAGAGTTCTTTGATCTGTGTGAGCTGGTGACTAAAAATACTGTTTATGTGGCTGGAGATATATTTCAAGGGATATTTGATAATGAAATAATCAGCGAAATAAACCCAGATTTTCTTCTGAGTAAATGCTATCGAACAGACCCAAAAACATTAATGTTTGCTCATGCTCTTGGAATGGGGCTCTTTGAAAACCCTAAATTAAGGTGGCTTGAAGACAGAGAATGGAAAGCTTGTGGCTATCTGGTTAATAGGGATCAACCTGATATTTATTCCTTATCTCGGGAACCTCTGCGTAGATTCGAAGATTTGGAACATGAAAATTACTCTAGTATAGAGCTAGTTAAGACAAGTAAAGAGTTAAGTGAAGATGCTGAAGTAAAAGTTTTAGAGATAATTAAAGTAATAAGAAGTGAAAACCCGACTGTGTTAGCTGATGACATTGGAGTTATATTTATTGATAGCACTAAAAATACATACAATACGGCGGATAAGCTGGAACAGTCGATTCCAAGAGAGTTCGATTGGGAGGTTAATAAAGCATATGAGACTAAGAGAAAGATTCCAGATACGCTTTTTGTCAGTAATAAAAATAATGTTAAAGGCCTAGAATTTCCTTTTGTAATTTGTGTAACGAAGAAGGTTAATGATGCTAGAAATTATAGAAATGCTCTTTATATGATGTTGACTAGATCATTTCTTAAAAGTTATTTACTGATTTCCTTGGATAGTAACGTTGAGCTTTGTGGTACTTTAGAAGTTGGTCTTGAGGTTTTAAAAAATAATGGTTCATTGGATGTAAGCATCCCTTCTGATGAAGAAAAAGAGTTTATAAGAACCACGATTACATATGATGATGAGCAAGTATCATTTTATGACTTTGTTTATGCCATCTTTGATGAATTAGATGTATTAGCTATATTTAGACCGAGCCTATTTGGTGTCGTTAAAAATATTGCGGGTGAGAACTTTGACGAGGAAGAGGTGCGTAATATTGTAGAGTTTAATTATAGCAAAATGGTTGATAGGGAAAAATGAAGGAGTATTCTTTTGGTATAGATCAGCGGCAGGTGGATCAACTTTTTTCTCCGATTAGAGATAAGCGTGATGTTGTAAGGCTATTGATGAAAATTATTAAGCTGATGCTTGTGAATGCTCCTCCAAAAGCTATAGATACAAAAGGTGAGGTCGTCTTGCATGTTTCTAAAATGAGCCGGATTTTCTTTTTTTCAGCGTTTAGATACTTTTCAATATGCTTTCCATTTACTGTTAGCGATGAGGAAGGTTTTTTAGCGTTTTCTTCAGGAGGAATTATTGATGTCGACAGCAAAACAACGTCCGACGTTCTTTCTTTTATAAATTCTGACGAAAATTTTAATGTAAATTGTGTTTATCAATTCATAGAGCCTATTCTAGATATATCTCATTATGAACCCAATTTTTGGATGTTGCTTTTGAAACTTTTGACGTTAGATGACGGCTATATTCGGTATGACTATGATGAAGAAAATGAACAAGGGCTTATTCATCCTAAGAATCACTATGACGTTTTCTACTCGTCAAATTCAACATTTAAGGTTGGTTTGAAAGGGAAGCTTAAAAAAGAAGAAATGATAGATTTTGTTAAATCAGAGTCTGATTGTCACTTCATAGAAGTATAAATGTAAAATTCTGAACGTCCGCTATTGGCCGAAAGCGGAATGTTAATATTCGTACCAACCCAATCATAAAGTAATCACTAAGCCCCAAACCACCTCATTTTGTTACAGAGTTACAAAATACTTTTACCTTCTCACCTTGTCCTATTAATTACCACGGCGTATCTTCATACGCTTAATACTATTCAAGTGCACCCGCACATTGATTAAACGCCTACACCTATGGATTGGTTGTTGTGTAG
>CAJQKX010000517.1 GCA_905479025.1 uncultured Paraglaciecola sp. | reverse complement strand
TAGCTTGTCATCTACATGGAGTTGCTGCAGAGCGTATTGGACTAGAGAGCCGCGAGTTGCAATTTTAAGTACGCCGTTTGTCATACCATAGTCGCGAGCGATCACCGCTTTTTGTTCTCGGCTTAATTATGTCATTTCTAGATGGCTGTCTGCTCTAATACTGGGACCCAATTGTTGCTCTTTTTTTTCCTCAGAAAGAGACGTGGTGCTTGTATTGTTATAGATCCTGCGGGTTTGACTTCCCTTGTCGCAGGCAGCAGGTGATTGGGCAGCTATTGCAAAGCGTCTCATTAAAATAACAACTTACTGTGATTTTTGAACAGTTTAGGTTTTTTAGTTTAAATATTTTGTAATAGTTTATGTCTTAATCTCGGACTAGTGCGGATTTACCAGTTAATGAAGGTCATTAGTATCAAGTATTGTGCGTAATCTCGACCAACTTTCATCCGGTAGTGTTTGAATGATTTTAACCAAACGCTGGTCGCCACTTCTTAGGATGCGGCCTCGGACAACCTCGGCCATTTCTTCGCTTTTTTGAACTTCTCCTTCTTCAAGGTCAATGCCGCGGACAATGGCCCCGGTACGAAGGGCTTCATCCAGTGTTAGACAAAAGCTCTGTGAAAAAGAGTTGCCACACTGGTGGCAGCTTTCTACTGCTAAAGGATTAAGCGCACTACAGTCATCACAAGTCTTTACCCGTTCGGGAGCCTTAGGGAATTCGTATTCACATACAGGGCAGCTTGTGGCGCCTAGGTCGCATTCATGGCCGCAATCAGCACAGCGCTTATGTCTCGGTTTTGCTTCTCCTTTCCGCGCACTAGGTGACATTTCTTCCTCTATACGTCGAGCGTAGGCTTCAAACGTGTTGAGTGAAGGCATCACAACGTATGCCCGAGTATCATCATCAGGCCCCATTGTTCTGACAACTCGACCTATAGCTTGTCTGAATGCCAGCTCAGTGAGTGCGTTAGGCATATGCACAAGTATTCGAAGCCGCTTAATATCAACGCCCTCCGATACCATTGCAACAGATACTAGCCAACGCTTATCGGTATTTCTGAAAGCACTTATTTTCGATGACGGATTAGCCATTTGGCTATGAACCATCATTGGGCGCTCGCCCTCAATCATTTCGAGTAGGTCAGCCATATAGTTGGCCATGTCGATATTTGGCGCAATGATCAAGCCACCAGCTTTCGGCATTCGGTGACGAAGCTCTGTTAGTTTCTCGCTGCCCCATTCAAGCATTGTTGCCTGATAGCCCGTTGATAGTGGAGTAATGTTGTCCTTTTCATATTGCGGTGTTCTCACTAGGCGATAAAAATCCAAGGCTGTTTGAAGGCCAGGGATGCGCTTTAGCTTTTTCGGAATCTCAGTTTCCGCTTGCCCCGAAACCTGAACCTGGTGTCCGTCATCTAAATCGACAGTAAACTTTCCTTCGTGCCGATGGAATGTCACAGGCCGGCAATAGCCAAGGTCTACGGCTTCTCCGTAGGTCAGTGTATAGCTGCCATCTTCTGGGTGATCAATAGCACCGGCGTTGTCATAAGCAAGCCAAACTGATTCCTCACCGTCTGAACGGATAGGAGTTCCCGTGAGGATGACTGAGAATTTAGCATCTTCAAAAGCCCCGCCAGCTCCTCGGCCCCATGCAGCCTCAACAGCAGCGTGATGGTGCTCGTCACAGATAACTAATGTGCGAGATGAGCGGCACACGGCTTGAAGTTCAGGTAGTAAGCCCTGAATAGCAGACCAGGTCGCGCATACATCAATTTCCATGGCGCTAATATCACCATCCGCTCCGGTGACTTTACACATGTGCCTGCCGGTAACCATTCTGAAATCACCAGCCCATTGATTAACCACCTCTTCTCTTGGTGCAATGACAACAACGCGATCAATTTCATCTTCATTAAGCAGCGTTTGCGCAATAACGCAGGCGCCGATGGTTTTACCAGCTCCTGGTGCGGCATTAACTAGGAAGGGTAATTTTGACCTCTCAACAAGAAGCCAGTTAATCGCTTTAGCCAAAGCTTTCTTTTGCCAATCACGTAACTTTAAATTCATTTTGATCCCTTCCGTAAATTACAAGAGGCGCAAAGAGCCTGTCCGTTGTTCGTTATAGTCATACCGCCTTTGCTATAAGCTTTTACATGGTCGGCATGAAAACCTTTGCGCAGCTCTATTCGACAGATCGCACAGCGCCCACCGGATGTCCACATAAGGATTCTGCGTTGTCGATTTGAAAATAGGCGTTTCACCGGTTGATCCAATATTCAGTCAAAAAAATCTCTCTTACAGGTAAGTTTTTAGGCGGTTCAAATAACGAGAATTCGTTCACTCGGTTTACGGCTTTTGCGTAGGGAACCTTCTGCGCTTCAACAATCCAGCCTTCCTTGCGAATCCTATGAATAGCAACGGTTAGGTTTGCAATTCCAAAAAGAATGATGGCTTCCAACTGAGTAACTGTATTGCCCGCAAGAAGATGCTCCTTGAGGGCTAATTCCATACCGTGTTTTAACTTCCTCTTCATTTCTTATTACCTCACGCAGCTCGAAGTAAGCATTCTTCGATTAGCTGTTGATTTGATTGGGGCGGCATAAAGTCGTCTTCCCAAAGGCACTCCCGGTTCATGATTTTCCAGCCATAATTTGCTATGACTTGATTGACCGGTAGCTCGGAAAAAGGCAGCCGGCCCGAGTGGCTTGAGAGGCTAGGCTCAATGATTGAGTCCTCGCTGGCGTCCACCATCATGGCGGCGCAATCCAAC
>CAJQKX010000516.1 GCA_905479025.1 uncultured Paraglaciecola sp. | reverse complement strand
TGGGTTTGGATATCAAACGCCTCAACAGGCCTTCATTAATATGACTTGAAAAATGGCAGCACAAGGTTGGTAACTAAACTGTTTAGTATAGAGGACAAAGTTCACATCAACGGGTTCTATAATCCAAGACGGTTGCACTTATTCTATATGGAAAAAGTCCCTGGCCTTTGAACCAAAAATTACATGAATAAGTTGAGAGACCTGAACATAACCGCGAAATGACCACCAAATACTCGCGCTAGGTCATGCCATTGTAGGTCACCACAGATCTTTGCAACTATTGCGCGAGGACCTGGGGTAATAAAGGAGTGTACGCAACCATAAAGCTCTTGGACATGACCGGATCTGGAATTGGCGATGGTGCCATAGGTTGCATCGCTGGAATTATGACCTGCATTTCTACTTTAAAAGGTATGCCAGGAAATATAATTACGGACTTTCCCTCAATTTTTAGTTTTTTAGCCAAATAGCTAGCGGGTAATTTAAAGTTTATTTTACCCATTCCTGGAATAACGAAAGGTGGAGAAATATAGGGCATGCTCGAAAGGATTGCTTTTATCGGTAGTGGAACTTCGTCACCGTCAAGGCAAGTTGGCACTGCACTATTCAAGAATTGTGATGATGTCCCAATCAAAGGCAATGGAGCCACAATAGGCGGGCAAACGTGTGGGCCCAAAGCCGTAAAAATAAGTAAGTCACCCGATTTAAGTACTGGATACATGAAGGTTATCCCCGTATTTTTAAGCAGGACCAAATACACATCACGGTACAGAACCAGATTTTATGTATCAATTCATTAATTTTTATTAGGGTTTGAGCATCAGACATCGCCACCCCAATTAGCCGGTAAGGGCCAATCGCCTTGAGCTACAGCAAGTCCAATTTCAGTATAATTCTGAACAAGCAGGGTACGCTCTTCATCACCGACACCCAGAGACAAAGCAACAGCCCCAAACAAAGCTTTACAGTATAAGAAAGCAACTGGCATCACCACAGGATTTTCCGGTGGAGCAATACTGCCGGAACCGTTCCAATCGACTGCTAGGCATAACCATCCCAACGGTGTATCGGTCCCAAGTTCCATTGCCAGTGTTTGACATGCGACACGATTTCTTTCAACAGGCTCTTTAATCCATGAAATTATTGAAGATATCGTCTTAGAATTTTCACGACAATTCCAATTCGCATGCTTACTTAGGCAGCAGATCCCCCAGCAAATACCTTCTCTAGGAGGTAATGCGTGCGAAAAAAAAGATAATAGATCTATATCATGACGAGACGCTGTTAATTTTTCAATTACTACTCGTGGCGTGTCATCGCCTGATAAAATTTTCTTTGATTTTTCCGAAAGCTCCATGCGGCATAGTAATTCTGAACTTGTCAAGAATGGGATTTTTTTATACATAATAATTCCTTAATTTATTTTAACCAGGCCTCCCTTGATAATTGTACTACCTCCTCCATCCAAACTCACCATAGCTCCTCCTTTTAAATCTAGTTTGGTATCTGCTTTAAGCTCAACTTTCAAACCTTCTAACTTAGCAGAAGTCTTCGCTTTTACAGCAATTTTTGATGCCTCAAATTTAAGTTCTGCATCCGCTTCAGCAATAATATTGGCACTTTTCAGAGATAATTCCGTCTCTGCCTCAATATTCCCATTTGGCCCAGTCAACGTAAACTTACTTTCAGCGGCTACTGACACTTCTTTTGCGTTGATTTTAATCTCTGTGGGTGAAATCTGAATGGATGTTTCTCCCACCTTCAATGTTATTAGCTCCTTAGCTTGCATCAAGATTTCAGAAACAGCCATTTCGATTATAGATTCGCCAGCCTTTAACACTATTGACTCTTCAGCATCATTTTCATCGCCTTCATACGGAACAGTTTCAATTTTGTGTGTATTGGCCTTAAAAATTGCCGCTTGCTGGGTTTGAAAAGTCGAATTTTTAAGAGCCTTGAGGTTTAAATCTCTAGCAGCGTTCAAAGTGAGTAACTCCTCATCTTTTTTATCATCAAATATTAGCTCGTTAGCGGCGTCTTTTAACTTGCTCGTAATACCAGTTTGGGTTGTATTCGCCTCTGAAAATGGTGGCTTATTTTTTGCACTATAAACTTGGCCAGTAATTATTGGGGCATCTGGATCTCCATGTAAAAACGAAACTAAAACTTCTTGCCCTACTCTGGGAGTGAACTGAGAGCCGTACCCGGCACCGGCATATTGTTCGGCCACCCGCACCCAGCCACTACTTTTATCAGCACCCTCCCAAAAGAAATTAACCTTAACCCTGCCCTCTTTATCACAGTTAGGATCACCTTTCGTCGAACCCGCCACTATTGCATTATGCACCCCGTGTATAAGAGGCTTGGGCAATTGCTTTGGGACTAACCGCAAGTTTCTTGGCGCTGCTGAAAACTGACATATAAATGGCTTTGTTGTATTGGCCGAAGTATACTTAAGTTGAGTGATCATATATGAACCAACTATTTGCTGGTCAATTGAAGAGCTAATTTCTAATAATTGACCCAAAAATAAACCAGGGTGATCAGTCCTTCCTTCCAACATTGTTTCTGGAAAAACAAAACTTGCGCTTAATAATTTCGACGCCTGAGCCAAAGAAGGCGAATTTGGTGCAGCTCTAAACTCACTTACAGTCGAACGGCTCAACAGCACACTTTTTGATTTTGTGCGCTCAGCCGCTGATTTGTGGTTTGCACTCCCCTGATCATAAGTGCTCACTTCATACTGGCCTGCGACTACTGACCTTTTAATTGAAACGGCTTCCATACTGTATAGCTTTTCACCAAGCGTCTGTCTGTCTTTTAGTCTTACATCTCCCATTTTGTTTTTTGGGTACGGCTTGTCTGAATTGTGCAAAATTAATTTATCACTGTCTTTGCCGTCGTGGGAATAAAACATGAGGCCATCCTCAGCCAGTATTCGCTTACAAAAGTTGAAGTCGTTTTCATTATATTGCACACAAATGTCGCGTTTAGGGGAGGGCCCACCACTTTTTTCTATTTTTAGTGTAATGCCATTTCTAGATAAAACCTTTTCTAATATGTCTATTGAACTGGATTTTTGATAAATAGCACTGGCCATGCTGTATTCTAGGAGACCAATTTTAGAAATCACTTTAATTTGGACCTTGCGGTTGGCTGAATCATCAATTGTGTATTGAGCCTGCGTCACAACACCTGAAAAATCTCGAAGATCAGCAGAGCCCGAGCTTCTTATATTATTATCATGAAACTTTATTGACGCATCTTTACCAATAATTTGCTCAAATTTTGTGCTAAACTCGGATAACTCTAAAATGTATGTTGCGCAGTCGTTCATGCTCTCATGCAGTTCAAAATCTATAATATCCATCCAATCTAAATCGCTAATCTTCACCTCCGCTGCGGATACTAAATTCATCATGAGAGATTACCTTTTAATCTTAATTCCATTAACCTGCATTACCCTACATACTCACCTGATAAAATCCAATTCTCAACTTTCTTAGAGTGCCCAACATTGGCAGAGCATCCGCACCAGTAACCCGATTGAATCCGCCTTCGCCACAATCCGCCACCGAACCAAGCGTTCCAAAGGATGCCTCTCACGCGATGGCATGTTGCACATGATGTTTAAGCTGGGACAATGCGCTGAACAAAACTGGAGGAAACTACGCGGCTTTGACACCCTCGCCAAAGTCATCACTGGCGTCAAATTCAAAGACGGAATTAAAGCCACAAAACCAA
>CAJQKX010000515.1 GCA_905479025.1 uncultured Paraglaciecola sp. | reverse complement strand
ATTCAACCACAACAACGTGCGTGGGAATTAATGGCAGGTGCTTTAGTAGCTTTTTATCTTCTTTATGGAAGGAATAACAATGAGTTAGTAGAGAAAAACCGTTTACTCAGTGAGTTACTTGGCGGATTAGGGTTGGGATTAATTTTATTAAGCCTGATTTTTTATAACGAATCGATGTCTTTGCCTTCTTTGTATACTGTTGTGCCAGTTTTTGGTGTTGTCCTCGTTATTTTGTTTTCAACCAAAGCTACGGTAATAGGAAAACTCTTAGGCTTTCAGCCCCTGGTAGGTGTTGGATTAATTAGCTATAGTTTATATTTGTGGCACCAACCTATTCTTGTTTTTTCGAAGCATAGAAGTATCGAGTCTCAAAATATTTCAGAGATACTCTTGTTACTTTTTACTACATTCGTTCTTGCTTACCTAAGTTGGAAGTTTATAGAAAAACCATTTAGAAATAAAAAGAAGATTGATAGGAACAAAATTTTTGCGTTTTCGGTACTAGGTTCATTATTTTTCATAATTATTGGAAGTTTAGGGCATTTCAAAAATGGCTTTGATGAGAGACAATTTTGGTTTAGTAACCTTTTGTCATATGAATTTGATAATCGTAAACTAGGACAACAAAGTTGGGATATTCTGAGAGACAGATCTGAAAATACAGAATATAAGGTAGACTCTAATGATTATGATAGTGAACTTTGGTTTGATTTGAGGCCAACAAAGCAACGTTTGTTGGTCGTTGGCAATTCGCATTCAAAAGATATATTCAATGTTTTATATAACTCGAAAACAGCTAGTAAACGTTATCAACTTGCACGTTATGGTGTGCAAATAAAGGATTTAGATAGACGTGCTCACGGCTTTTATTCTTCAAATAATTATCTCGAGAGTGAAGTAATATTACTGGCAACTCGTTTTAGTCTTAGAGACGTAATTAGTTTGCCTGTTATTATCAATAAGCTACAAGCTGATGGGAAGTCAGTTTTTATTGTAAAAAGGATTTTTGATTTTCAATACAATATCATTAATTTTAAAAACCTTGCAGATTTTCAATTATCGAAACTGTGTTCAAACTCTTGTGACAAAAATAATTCCATTGAGATTAAGGATAAGATAGATAGGGCGTATTTTGAAAATTATATCGAGGAATACCAAGAAAGCAAAAGCCATCGGATAAACAATACACTAGAAAAAATAGCTATGGAGCATCATGTTCAAATTTTAGATCGTATGGACTATGTATGTGATCGAAAAAATAAACGATGTTTTTCTATGAACAATGATTTCGAAAAATATTTTTATGATTATGGCCATCATACTCTCGAGGGGGCGCAGTATTTTGGGAATAGAGTGGATAAAATCGATTGGCTAGAAAACTTGGTCAGATTTTAATGTAGAGCACAGATTCACATGAATATTTGTTCAAATGTTGGTTTAAAAATAGTTTTTACACAGTCTGGGCACTAAGGGGGCTCTTGGCCGAAGAAACGCGGGTTGCTAAATTGGCGCATTTTGAGCCGTCTTACTTTACTTTTCCGGTTCTGCATCAAGAGCGTTAGTTAAAGCCAAATCTTTTCATTGCGATTGTGTTTATGCATTGGCTACCAAAACGCAGCTCGTTAGTAATGCGTTGCTCAAACTTCTATCAGGGACTCTATTTTTCGCTCGTAATCAATAATAGAACGCCTATATATTCGAATCTCGTGTTTCGCCTTATTAATTGATTCAGTAATGCGTTTTTGCTGCTCAATTGGGATATTTGGTATCGATATTCCAGACAATATTTTCTTACTCACTATGCTTTGGTAGCTGCCGTTGCTATTACTACTCATCCAGTCTTGCGCGTTTTTGCTATTGAGATAGTGCGCTAAAAATTCTGGTTGCAAAACTTCGTTATCTTTAACTTTCAATACAAAAAAATGCTGATTTACCACTGTGGGAAATGGTACGTGATCAAGATAAAAAGCTTTTTTAACTTGGCCTTTCGCAACAATGATGACATCGCCATGCATTAATGTCGCTTCCTCGAAGCGTGGTGATAACTCTGTCCAATACAAATCATCCCAGTTAATGGGCAAAATGTCGTCATTCCTGTCCACATCCCGCAACTGAACTACCGAATGGGTCGGATGCGAAGATGGTTGTATCCCATTTTTAAAGGTATTACCCGAGCGAATGGTTACTAAAGTAGATAGATTCATAAACATCGTAAAATTAGTTATCAAAAAATAATATCACAACCCACTATCAAAGTGGGTTAATTCACATGCACGAAAAAAAATCCTAAAAAAGTTGATCTATAATTAATACCCACTAGCTTAGTGGGCATTAATAGCCCACAGATATTGGGCTCACATATTGACTAAACGGGGTAACTTAAATATGGGGATGGGAAAGACTCGGGTAAGAGCAACCAAAGAAATTCGGGACAAATGGATTAAAGAGTTTTTGGAAAAAGAAGCGCAAGGTCGTTACGAACCTTTTTATAGAACGCAAGACGTCACCTCTTCTGGCGTGAAAGCCAGAGTGCCTTGCCCGCACTCACCGGGGCGCGTTTACCATACGCTTTCGACAAACGAAACATTTACCCTTATGGAGTTACTGCACGACCCGCTTGTCGTTGATATTAAGGAGCAGTATCCAGTTGTTGACGTTAGAAAGTCCGATGATCTTCCCCTGAAACTGTAGACACTTTTTACTTAGAAACCGAAGTAAGGTAAAAAGTGTTATGAATAAAAAATATCCCGATGAATTTAAACAAGAAGCCGTTCGCCAAGTGGTTGAAAAAGGCTATTCCGTACCTGACGTTTCTAAGCGTTTAGGTATATCCGATAAGTCACTCTACTACTGGGTGAGTAAGGCGAAAGTACCTGCTAGTCAATCCGCAGAGCAAGCAGAAATACGCCAGCTTAAGGCAGAGGTCAAACGCATGACAGAAGAGCGTAACATCCTAAAGGAGGCCGCCGTGTACTTTGCAAGCGAGTCAAAGAAAAGTACACGTTCATAAAATCACGACTCCATGTTTATCGCGTTAACACCATGTTTATCGCGTTAACACCATGTGCAAGGTGTTAAATGTCCACCGCAGCGGTTTTTACGCTTGGTTGAAAGAGCCTCAATCTGATGCAGAAAAAGACAATGTACGATTGCTTGAACGGATTAAAGCCAGTTATGTTCAAAGTGGCGGTGTGTATGGCAGTCCACGCATCACACATGAGCTGCGTCGTTCGGGTGAAACATGCGGTGAAAACCGTGTGGCTAAGTTGATGAAGCAAGCCAAACTC
>CAJQKX010000514.1 GCA_905479025.1 uncultured Paraglaciecola sp. | reverse complement strand
GAAGATGTTGCTAGGTACATGAAATATTATAATGTTGAGCGACTACATTCAGCTAATTTGGATCAATCGCCAATTGAATTTGAAAACTCCTTTAGAAAAGTGTCCGGTTGGACTTGACCAGAACACACTGTCTGTATGGTACACAGTATATAATTTATTGTTTTATGTCGATAATCACAAAGCTTGAAGAGTATTGTTTTATTCACTGCGCTATAAAAATAAGGAAAGAAATCGAAATGGATAAGTCCGAATTATTGTCTACCTTAGATTCAGAAACAAAGTCCTCTAAAAACAAAGCAAATAAACTCAAATGGCGAGAAATTGAAGCCATACACGACAGAAAGCGGCTCAAACAAGAATTACGAGAGTTGGGAATGTCACCAGAGGATGATTTAAAATTTTTATAAATGCAAAAGCCCTGAATTGTCAGGGCTTTTTTATGTATGAGGACTGAGTCGCGACTTTTCTAACCCACAGGCCCTTCAACTACATATTAATTGGGTATAAAAGTATCAGCTGATGACTCTTTCATCTCTTGACCAACAATATCCAACTGACTATTTTCTTTCAACAAACAATCAGCTGTTAAATTGAGATATATTTCAACATATCCTTTAATTTCGGATTGGCGATTTTGCTGTAGCTGCGAGAACGAATTAACTGACTTAGATTCAATAAGCCAGCACAAGAAACCAAATCAAAAGTCGCTGGCACTGTCTCTTTATAAAGCTGGCAATAGGGTTTGCTTTATGACCCCACCATTAATTATCTGACCTTTTGTGGTGATTAAAAAGCACGGCATTGATAGCATAATCTGGGAATGAATATGCGTGAGCTGATAAAAAATAACGCAATATTAAGTTAACTTTATATTGCGCTATACCTGCCAATTAATTGGTCTTTTACCTTGCTGTTTTAAAAGCTCATTGGTGTGTGAGAAATGTTTACAGCCAAAAAATCCTCGGTATGCTGATAGCGGTGAAGGATGCGGAGCACTCAGTACATGATGTTTTTGTGTATCTATCACTTCACCTTTTTTCTGAGCGTGGCTGCCCCACAGCAAAAACACCAGGCCATGACAATGCTCACTGAGTTGTTGAATAACAGTATCAGTAAATCGTTCCCAACCTATCTTTGCATGAGAATGAGCTTGCCCTTGTTCGACCGTAAGAACGGTATTGAGTAACAGTACGCCCTGTTCTGCCCAGCTTTGTAAAAAACCATGTTGGGGGATAGTGAAGCCAGATATGTCAGAGGCTAATTCTTTATATATATTAACCAATGAAGGAGGTGTTTTAACATGGGATAAGACCGAAAAACATAATCCGTGAGCTTGATGAGGGCCGTGATAAGGATCTTGGCCTAATATCACCACCTTCACTTTATCCAGCTCAGTTAAATTAAAGGCATTAAACACATCTTGACTAGGTGGGTAAATCATTTTTCCAGCAGCCCTGTTACTGTCAACCAATTGCATCATTTGTTGAAAGTAAGGCTGCTGTTTTTCTTGTTTTAAAATATCTGCCCAAGTGGTCATCAGATATATTTAGCCCAGTAAACGGAACAAATGCGCTTTTAGCGCCTGGTAATCACAAGGTAACTCAACTGACAATCCCTCTTTACCTGCACAATCAGCAAGAGGCTTAGGCAAACTGATAGGTTGACCTAAAACATTTTCAACCGTTTCACGAAATTTAGCTGGGTGAGCGGTACCTAAGAAAATACCGGTCTGACCTTCTTCCATTTTTCTGACTAAGGCTTTGTAAGCAATCGCAGCGTGAGGCTCACTTACATACCCTAATGAAGCTAATTGACGCATGGCCACTTGGGTGTATTCTTCGTCTATTGTGGCGCCAGAGATATCAGATTTATCGACCTGACCTTCCTCAATCATAGCTTCAATTCGCGGCCAGTTATTGGGTTGACTCACATCCATTGCATTAGACAAAGTAGCAACGGTGTCTTTAGGTTGCCACTCGCCGGTTTTTAAATAACGAGGCACAGTGTCGTTTAAATTGGTGGCAGCAATAAAATGTTTAACCGGTAAACCCATGACTTTTGCAATGAGACCTGCGGTCAAGTTACCAAAATTACCACTGGGGACTGAAATCACTAAATCTTCACGTTCGGCTGGAGTAAGCTGTGACACTGCTTCGAAGTAATAACAAACTTGTGCGGCTAAGCGGCTTATATTAATAGAGTTTGCAGAATTTAAATGCAAGCCTTCACGAACGTCTGGGTCATCAAAGGCACTTTTTACCAATTGCTGGCAAGCATCAAAATCGTCTTCAATCGCCACGGTATGGATATTGCCACCAAGAGTCGTAAATAACTTCTCCTGTAGCTGACTGATTTTACCTTTTGGATACAAAATCACTACATTGATATTTTCTATGCCATAAAATGCATGAGCTACAGCTGCACCAGTATCTCCCGATGTAGCGGTTAAAATAGTGATCGGCTGACCATCAGAGATTGCAACTAAGCACTGTGCCATAAAGCGACCGCCAAAATCTTTGAAGGCTAATGTAGGGCCATGGAAAAGCTCCAAAGCGTAAACATTATCTGTCACCTTAGCCAAAGGAGCGCCAAACAGAAAAGCTCGCTCAACAATACCTGCCACCATTTCGCGTGGTAATTCATCACCAATTAAGGTGGCTAAAATTTCTACACTGCGCTCAACAAAAGGCATAGCCAGGATTGATTCAATATCATCAAACTTGGGTAATTGCTTAGGAAAAAATAACCCTTGGTCTTTACCTAAACCTTTTTTTACTGCTTCTGCAAACGTGACTTGCTCAGAGGCGTCTTTTAAATTTACGAGTTCCACTTTACTACCTTTTTAATACTTAAATGTTGCGCTGGTAACAGAAAATGATGACCATATGTTACTAGCTCCGATGAAAGCTATCGCTTTCAAGAGTGGCTTATGGATGCGCCACTCATGTCTAACTGACAAATATGACTAAAACCTGTGTCATTTTGAATATAATTATCAGCTAGCCATTGATTAATGATTTGGGCATCTTCTATATTATCACATACTGCAAATACTGTTGGTCCAGAGCCTGAAATACCAAAGGCCAGCGCGCCGTGTTGTTTTGCAAATACTCGTGACTCATCAAACCTTGGTAACAGTGATTTACGATAAGGTTCGGCAATCACATCTATCATCATGGCCGCGGCTAGTTTTTCATCCTTTCGGTACAAGGCGTCAGTAAATACCGCTAACTGACGACCAAACTGGATAGTATCTGCCATAGCAATCTGTTTTGGTAAAATATTCCGTGCTGCAGCTGTCGAGACACTAATACAGAGTAACAAGATACCCAATACCAG
>CAJQKX010000513.1 GCA_905479025.1 uncultured Paraglaciecola sp. | reverse complement strand
ACTCTCTCTTAGGAATATGCTGCGATATATCAGCTCTGGTGTACACATTACCGCATTGTTTAGGTATAACAAAAGTAGAAAAACTAAATTCTTTAGCTATTCCTGACTCGAAGAAAATATTGACTAAATCGCCTGCAAAACTATCGCCAATGATCAATAGATTCTTTTTCCCTGCAGAGTAATCACTCAGTTTGAGTTCTTTCATTCTCCCCCAAACGTAATGCTCCCTCGAAGGCCTCTTCCCTAAAATTTCCCATTGAGAGCTCGTATATTTATATACATTACCCTCTTTGACTATTCCTACAATACCAACAGCGCCAATAACTAAGCCCGCAATGCAGATAATGCACATGAATTTTCTAACATTAACCTTTGCTTCTTTGCGCATGGGTGTTTCGATAAACTGCCAGTTTAACGCGGAGATAATACATGTCGCTAAAATGGCTATCCAGGATACGAAGAATGTCTGGTAATCTAGGTACTTTAGAAATACAAACACTGGCGCATGAAATAAATACAAGCTGTAGCTTAATAACCCGACTTTCACTAAGTAATAATTTCCTAAACAGCGCCCAATATAAGTATCTTCATCAGCAAATAATATACATAACAATGCTCCTAATACCGGGATCAAAGTTAAGTAGCTGGGATGGAAGGTTTCTACAGTAAACCATACTACCGAAAACAGAATCATACTAATCCCGGCCCAGGACGCTAAAGATTTTATATTTACGCTTGCTTTTCCCCGCAACTCAGACTGCATCCATAATGCAGCGCCGGCGCCTATCAATAATTCCCACGCTCGGGTTGGGAGAAAATAAAATGAACCAGAAAAAACCTTGGGATGCGCAACAAATATTGGAGCTAAATTGGCTAACAAAAAACTAAAGACGCCCACGCTTACTATTAGCCACATCATGACTCTAAACGTTAGTTTTTGAACTGCGATTAGAAACAAAGGGAAAAGTATATAAAACTGCTCTTCCACCGAGAGACTCCAAGTATGAAGCATCGGCTTTAATTCAGCGGCAGTCGCAAAATAATCCGCTTCATACCAGAACAAAATATTGGAAGAAAACGTTAAGATAGCTACTAGACTATTCGAGAAACTGAAAATATCTTTTGGGTTAAATATAATTAAAGCAAAAGGAATAGTCAGGAGCGTGACGACAAAAAGAGAAGGCAGAATACGTCTTGATCTTCGAATATAAAACCCAGAGAGCGTAAAAGCGCCAGCTTTAAGGTCTTTCCTTATAATGCTTGTAATTAAATAACCGCTAATAACAAAAAAATATCAACTCCAACAAACCCACCATCAAAAAAAGGAAAGCCTGCGTGATAAAATATAACTGGCAGCACAGCTAAAGCACGCAATCCGTCAATTTCTGGTCTATAAATCATGTCCACCTCTTGTTGAATAGTGAAGACTTAGTATGGATGCCACAGAAATTATTTTTTGCATTCCGTTAAACGCAAACGATTCGGAGGCTTCAATATTCATTATTCATTATTCATTATTCATTATTCATTATTCATTATTCATTATTACAACATCAAAGATTGCTTCAAACTACTCATCTAATGCCTTCATTGGCACAGAAATAATTTTTGGCGAACCATAGAAATACATTTTTTATTCATTATGGGGGTATCTTTCAGATACTCCTGAATTATCATCGCTAGCAAGAACTTTTACTTATCCTTCAGCTTCATCAGCAGCACAATTAAGCAGAGTAATGTTCTCTCTGTGGTTAATAGTTTTATTTAACTGGAGTAATTCGAAAGTATCTGGATTCGCTTCAATGCACGTTACCGAGCAACATAACTTAAAGACAAAAAGCACCAAACCGCCAACATGGGAGTTAAGAGTTATAAAACCCCCAATTATTTTGGCCTCTTGGGGACTATAGCCCCATTTTCCATCATGACACGACCTACTCCGCGGTCAGGTCAACTAAGTCAATAATAAATGTGTTATCTCCCGCATTCACAACTATACTATCAACATAATTACCCGAGAGTAGTCTCAGTTAAAAAAACGACAGATATAATTAAGTGCCAGAATAATTTTTCGTTTTAGGCTTTTAAGAAATAGGCGGCGAGCCTAAAAACATTAAGTGACCGGAGCTTGATATAGAATATAACTCTTGTTCTGCTTGAGAAAAAGTCAAACCCAAATGACGTCATAAATTGAGATATAACAGTCGCAACTGCCGCTCCCATTATTCCATAAAGGGGGATCAAGATTAAATTCAACCCGACATTAAAGGCTAAACCAACTAGAGCTCGTCCCAATATCTTTCGCTCCAGGTTTTCAATGATGTACCAACGACCACTTACAGTCCCAAGGAACACAAAGACAGAGCACCAAATATATATAGCAAGAATGGGCCCCGAATTTACATATTGAGATCCATAAAGTAGGCTCACGACATCATTGGCCAATAACGCAAGTGGTACTGAAACAATAAGAGCGATACAAGCAACCAAATCATGCATCTTCTGTAGTTTTTGGATATATATCTCTGGACTAATGACTCGGGCTTTTATCAGCTTGGGATAAAGTGATAGCCCTATACTAGTTGGAATAAAATACCAAAACTCAGTTAGTTTAACGGCTATCGCATATTCCCCAACTTCAGTTGCAGACAACATACTTGCTATCATTAATTGGTCCACTTTCATGAACAGAGATATTGCGATTCCCGCTATAGCTAATGGCCATGTAATGGAGCACAAATTTTTAATATATGAGAAGCTTACCTTAAAGCCACGCCCGGGAATCTTGCGAGTCATGAAGGTTGTAGTTAGCAAAAAGGCGGCAAACACAGACTCAAACAATACTAAATATACAAAATACTCGTAACTAAAATCATTTACGATGAAATAGACTCTGCACAAAGCCGCCACAATCAAGGTTAGAATATCAATCAATACATTTAATCTAGACTCTAATCTAGATTCAAACCAGTATCGAATTATATTAGATGTATTAAAGAGGTGCATTAAACTAACTATTAAAATCAATTCCCTAACTTCGGGGTCAGCGATGCCAACAAAATTAGCTGAGATTGTTATACAGAGAATTGCGACAAGTGAACATATGAAATGTAACAAAGCCGATGATCCCAAGATAACTGAGATATCAATTTCTCGGTCTATGAAATGCTTTGTAACAACTGGAGCCATACTTAATGTCGCCATATCTACAAATATTGCAACAAAAACTGTGATATATGAAAATAGCCCAAATTCTGCTGGACCCATATATCTAGCCATCCATACCCCGACACTAAAACTCATGATCAAACGAGCTATTTTCTCTAATGCCAGCCAGCTAAAATTTTTAGCTTCAACCGAATTATTTGCCAGTACTGTTCTAATAATTTTAGTTATCAAAAGCACTCTCACTTCTCGGATCAGCAGCCACGGAGTCCCACTTTTGCATGATAGACGCAAATTGATCAGTTAAGATTTTTGTACCCCCTCATCGAGTTCATTACGCCACTGCGCTGATTTACCCAATCTTTGGTGTCTGTCTTCATTTACATGGCTCTGGACTGGTGAAACTAGATAAACCAAAGACTTAATTGCATGCTCAGGTAAGTTTACTCTAATATTTTTGGCATCTGATGATCTTAGTAATTTGAAATATTTCAGTTGCCGATGGATTCTTTTCAAGAAAGCAAGACTATTAATTCTTAACATTGATGTCACGTAGTGAACCATCTCAAGACAAAATAAATCAATTAATAATTCTGAGAAAAATTGAGCTTAACTTGCGATAAACTCTTCTAACTAACGCTTTCGAGACGTATTGGTCATAGAATACTTTTTCAAGTCGAGCATTTCTTTCTATAATATTAGGGTGCACTAAAGGGAAATCTAATTGGTTTTCAACAAGCATTGACCTTGAATCGTTTTTTGTCTTGGTATGCGTAGCATCAGCATTGAAACCGATGTTCCTTATTAAGTTTTTCCTAGGAAAAATAGTCAGCCCTAGTTTTAAAAATCGCGCAAAATTAAGTTGAAAATCCCAGGTATCTAGACCATTTACCACAAAGTCTAACTCCTCAATTTTATGTCTCATAAGCTCCTTTTCGCCATAGCTATTTTGGAATTCAGGGTCATCCCGCTTGCCGCTATACTCACTGATTTCAACATCAAAACCAGCCCACCTATCAGCCCATGTAGCCCAGCCCCACACGGAGCCATAGATGCCACCAAAGCTATAACTATCATTGTTTTTGAAAAGACTTTCTTTAAGAAAATTACTTCCAGCAATATGAAAAATTCGTTTTTCGTCTCTATATCGGTCAAGCATCTCATCACAAAACCTAAAGAAACTAATGGACGGAATAACATCATCTTCCAAAATGATCCCCTCAGGCACCATACTGAAAAACCAATCAATAGCACCTGCAACTCCGTATTTACAGCCTTTATTATCAGCCCTATAAAGCGATACTACCTCGCAATCCCAGCTCAAATTTTCGAATAAAGATCTAACCTCCTCAACCCGGGCCTGTTCACCCTCTCTAGCGCCCCTGGGGCCATCACAAGCAACATAAAGCCTCTTAGGCTTTAACTCAGACAATCTAGAAATTAGCTGTCTAGTTTCCTTGGGGCGGTTGAAAACAATTATAAGGATTGGCGTATTGTAATTCATATTATTCAGCCTAATAAGAGTTTTAAAAAAACATCATTGCATAATGTTCAATAAAACATATCATCTAGAAGTCTAGTTTCTAATTTTCATAGCAAAGAAAATTAAAAATATCAAAACCCATAGTTGCAGTATGTAGTTAAAAAACATAGGTTGAAATATCCCAAATGTCATGCAGAACATCAAAGATAGAAAATAAGGATTTACAGCAAAACCTGTTTTTCGACATGACAACTTGGCCATTAGCCCAAACATGAAGTGCCCAACAACAACCCCTACTGAGCCACCCGCAACATATAGAGGCATCAAATTTGAAGAGAATGCGTTATACGTATAATCCAATCCCTTGAGATATATCCCAGCATTGAAAATCGATTTGATATTCATATAACTGTTATCGTAAACAATCGGAACGCCTAATACTTTTATTAACTGATAAATAAACCAATCCAGAAACCCTAATCCCACTTTCAAGTTAGGCACTTCGAGGACTCCAGATGCCTCCAGGTCAAGTAAATGATCTATCATATGAAAGCCTATAAAATGATAATTCACTAAAAAGAGTCTAATAATATCCGATAGACTGCCCACTACTAGATTATCTTCGCTAATTAGCTTACCTATTAACAGCCAGATACTTACCGCTAAAATAATAGGTACCGTAGCGATCAATCTAAAACCAATCACACTAGCCGTTCTTTTTACTTTTGAATTAACAAAAGAAATCACACACAAAAAGTACATGAAGTGATATATAGGGAATCGTCCCAATGTTAAAACTGCATCCATTAAGCATATTAATGCGACGAAACTCAGACTGTTTTTTAATCCTGGAGTAACCACTAAAACTGTAATGACTGCATAATTCAGTGGTTGTAAGATTTGCGATCTCAAAAATTGGCTGGCTATCTCATCGGATTCATACATCATCACGCGATATGCCCAACCATAATCTATAATGGCCTTTAGGGGTTCGTACGCGAAAAAAACATTTAATGCGATAACAAGATAGGCAATGATCAAAAGTCTTTGAGACGATAAATCACTATTCTTATAATAATAAGCCTTCTTTGCAACAGACAATGGTTCCAAACAAAGCCAACCCATTAAAAAAAAAAATAAGGATCCCATGACCAAGACTTCGACCTTTAACGAAAGAAGATTTCCC
Source organism: uncultured Paraglaciecola sp. (assembly GCA_905479025.1). The sequence goes on along the minus strand of CAJQKX010000513.1, from coordinate 2,547 downwards.
ACAATATGATTTAAAGAGAGCCAAAAACTCCAAAAAACTATATAGGTGATTATCAATAATGTTTCGATCTTAATTTTGCGCATAAATTCATTTATATCTCTTAAATCATCCTTGAAGAGTTATTCTTTTCTTGCATCATATTCCGCACCACACCATGCATATCAGTACGTGCCTTCCAACCAAGATCTCTACAAATTTTACTCGGATCAGCCTTACTCCAAACCACCTCATTTGGCCGAATTAATGATTGATCAATATCAACATGCCCTTCCCAATCAAGATCTAAATTGCAAAAAACGCTGTTTAAAAATTCTCTGAGCGAATAACTCGCCCCAGAAGCTATAATATAATTACGGACGTTTTTTTGCTGTAACATTTTCCACATTGCCTCAACATACTCAGGAGCCCACCCCCAGTCGCGATAAACATCTATATTACCCAGCGCCAGTCTCTCTTTACTTCCATGCGATATACGATGTGCGGCAGCCGCTATTTTTTGCGTAACAAACCTTTCTGGCCGAAGAACTGATTCATGATTAAATAATATTCCTGAGCAAGCATTTAATCCATATGATTCTCGATAAGTATCGACCAGCCAAATCGAAGCAGCTTTAGCAATGGCATAGGGACTCTTAGGATCATACTTAGTATTTTCATTTGCTGATTTACCTTGAGTGTCCCCGAAACACTCACTAGAGCCTGCATTAAATAAACGGATATCATGATCAATTGCCCTGCACGCTTCTAAAATATTTAAAGTACTGGCGTAAATGCTATCAATCGTTTCTGCTGGTATTTCGAAAGATCGGCCAACCGAAGTTTGACCAGCCAACGAGTATACTTCGTCCGGCAAGACTTCCAACAAGACTTTAAACACACTTCTAAAGTCCTGGGGCGACATTGGCAAAATATGTACTTTATCAAGTATATTAAGCCGTCTTAAATTTTTAAAGCTATTACTTTCAGGGTCTCTCGATGTACCAAAAACCTGATAGCCTTTTGAACACAAGAATGAAGCTAAGATCGCCCCATCCTGCCCACTGATGCCAAAGATTAGTGCTTTTTTCTCATTTTTTTGCAAGATAAATCCCAAATTATTAATGTTCGATAGCGCTGGTTGTCATATTAACTAATAGTCAGTTTTTGACCCATCAAAATAAAACAGTAAATTTAAGCTTCGGATAGATCATTAAATGCGGCCTGCCTCTTTGCACTCACTAAATCTTGTTCAACCATTTCGCAACACATTTCCTTGGTTGTTATTTCAGGCTTCCACCCCAAAATTGTCATTGCTTTGGTTGGGTCACCTAATAGCGTCTCAACTTCCGCAGGCCGGAAATACTTCGGATCCACACGCATAATAACATCACCAACTGATAGCGCCGGCGCCCGATCACCTTGAATTTTATCCACAATAGCGACCTCATCCATACCAAGTCCATCAAAACGAAGACTAATACCAAGCTCTTCAGCTGCCCAAGTTATAAACTGCCTCACCGAGTATTGAACTCCTGTTGCAATTACAAAATCTTCAGGACAATCCTGCTGTAACATCAGCCATTGCATTCGCACATAATCCTTTGCATGCCCCCAATCGCGGAGCGCATCAATATTGCCCATAAATAAACAACTTTCAAGCCCTTGGGCAATATTAGCTAATCCGCGTGTTATTTTGCGGGTCACAAATGTTTCGCCTCTACGCGGCGATTCATGATTGAACAAAATACCATTGCAAGCAAACATGCCATAGGATTTCCGATAATTAACCACAATCCAATAAGCATATAGCTTTGCAACAGCATATGGTGATCTAGGGTTAAACGGGGTTGTTTCCGTTTGCGGAATTTCTTTAACCTCACCATATAACTCAGATGTGGAAGCTTGATAAAATCGCACGGTTTTTTGCATGCCCAACAAACGGATAGCCTCCAAGAGTCTAAGGGCTCCGAGGGCATCAATATCTGCAGTATATTCAGGAGCTTCAAAGCTTACGGCTACGTGACTCTGAGCCGCCAAGTTATATATCTCATCGGGCTGCACCTCCTTAATAATACGAGTCAAATTTGAACTATCAGAAAGATCCCCATAATGCAGGAAAAATCTACCGTTTTTAATATGTGTATCTTGGTATATATGATCAATTCTTTGAGTATTGAGTGACGATGATCTTCTCTTAATACCATGGACTTCATAACCTTTTGACAGCAATAGCTCTGCCAAATATGAGCCATCTTGGCCCGTGACACCAGTAATTAAAGCTACCTTACATTTACCCACTTAGTCCTCCAAAAAATTAGTTCGAAAAAAAACGACGTTGAAACTCGCATTATTTGCATGGTATCTCATGTACACCTCCATCAAAATCATTTGGGTAAATAGAATTATTATGGCTATGAGTATGCGGCCTTGTAATAACAGTTATTGGTGGATGGGTTATTAGGCGGATGATGATATTATAGAAGCCAGCGTCAGACAAAATCATTCTTCTTGCATTCAACGCATATATTAGGTTTCTCTGTAAACTCTCAGATTCGTTAACTTCTTGAT
>CAJQKX010000512.1 GCA_905479025.1 uncultured Paraglaciecola sp. | reverse complement strand
GGGTATAGGGCAATTTGTGACCATGATAACATTTGATGTTTACTCAAAGGATGATTTGCCGGCAATACCGCAATAAAATTATCAGTGAGAATAGGATGAAACTCCAAACCATCCATTTTTTTGTGTTCGAAGGAAAATCCAATCTCTGCCCTACCCGCTTGTACATTTTTTATCACTGACTCCATGACTACATCAACCACTGATAATTTTATATTGGGAAACTCAGTTTTGAACCGTTGCAATATACCCGGCAACAACCCAGCAGCAAATGAAGGCATTGAGGCTATTGATAACTTGCCTCGACCTAATGAAAATAGATTATGTAAGTCCGAAAATGCCTCTTGCCAGTCGGCAATTAACCGCTCTGCAACAGGCAAAAATTGTCTCCCTTCTGGACTGAGTTCAACTTTGCGGGTGGTGCGCGAAAACAGCAATCCGCCCAACTGTGATTCCATTTTTTTTATTGCCGAGGACAAGGCGGGCTGAGACAGGCACATTTTCTCAGCAGCCTGAGCAAATGTAGGTGATTGCGCAATACAGACAAAAATCTGTACCTGACGAAAAGATACGTTATACATGGCTAGTGACTCTCGTTTAAAGTAATGAAAAGCAATGAAGATTAATAAATAAAATCTATTAATACAGATGTTAATTCAATTTTACTATTTAAAAGTATCTTTTACACTCTACTCAATTATTTAACTTGAGAGTAAATCATGGCAGGTTTTAACAAGGTAGTAGACAGTTACGAAGCGGCAATGGCCGGTTTACAAGACAATATGACAGTAATAGCTGGCGGCTTTGGCCTTTGCGGCATACCTGAGGGACTCATTGCGCAAATACAAAAGATGAATACCAAAGGTTTAACGATAGTCTCCAACAATTGCGGTGTTGACGGATTTGGTTTAGGCCTGTTGTTAGAAGAAAAACAGATCAAAAAAATGGTGTCATCCTATGTGGGGGAAAACGCCTTATTTGAGCAGCAATTATTAAATGGCGAGCTAGAAGTCGAACTCACACCACAAGGAACGTTAGCTGAAAAAATGCGAGCAGGCGGCGCAGGTATTCCGGCTTTTTATACAGCAACCGGTTTTGGTACTCCTGTAGGTGAAGGTAAAGAGACCCGAAAATTTAATGGTCGTGATTATATTCTCGAAGAGTCGATCACCGGTGATTTTGCCATTATTAAAGCCTATAAAGCCGACCGTTACGGAAACTGTATTTATCGCTATACGGCACAAAACTTCAACCCTATGGCCGCTACGGCAGGGAAAATAACCGTATTAGAAGTTGAAGAAATAGTAGAGCCAGGAGAATTATCTCCTAGCGAAATACACACACCTGGAATATACGTTGATAGGATCATAGTAGGCAACTTTGAAAAACGTATCGAACGTAAAATCCTCTCATCAGATAACAGCAACCAATAGGTCATTATTATGTCATTAAGCAGAGAACAAATTGCAATGCGAGTAGCACAAGAATTTTGTGATGGTCACTATATTAATTTAGGTATTGGCATCCCGACCCTAGCTGCTAACTATGTAGCGGATGATATCGAAGTGATGCTGCAATCAGAAAATGGTTTACTCGGCATGGGACCCTACCCCACTGAAGAGCGAGTAGACGCAGACATGATTAATGCCGGCAAAGAAACGGTGACGGCTGCAACAGGTGCGTCTATTTTTAATTCAGCAGAAAGTTTTGCGATGATCCGTGGGGGACATGTGGACTTAACAGTACTGGGTGCATTTGAGGTAGACTCTAATGGCAGTATTGCTTCATGGATGATCCCCGGCAAACTTATTAAAGGCATGGGCGGCGCAATGGACTTAGTCGCAGGTGCACAAAATATTATTGTGACTATGACCCACGCTGATAAACATGGAAATTCAAAGCTGTTAGAGCAATGTACCCTACCCTTAACTGGGGTAAATTGTATTAACAAAATCATTACTGACTTGGCCGTGTTCGAAGTAAAAGAGGGAGCCTTTCATTTAGTTGAACGAGCGCCGGGGGTGTCAGTTGCTGAAATTCAATCCAAAACAGCAGGCAAATTAGTCGTCAGTAACGATGTGCCAGAAATGATGTTTTGAAATAAACCGACACTATTGCCAACAGCCTAGTATAATCGCTTTATATCAGTTATTAGAGCATGTCTTTTGCAATTTACCGACCTACCTTTACATCATAATTTATCAAAAGCCCTTGAAATTAAAGGGCTTGATACACCTACAGAAATCCAAAGTAAGGCGATCCCTTACGGCTTGATGGGTAAAGACTTAATTGCCTCATCCAAAACCGGCTCTGGAAAAACACTAGCGTTTCTATTACCAGCAGTACAGAGAGTGTTAACCAAGCAGCCTTTAAGCCGTCGCGACCCAAGAGTGCTTATTTTGGCGCCGACACGAGAGCTCGCCAAACAAGTATTTTTGCAGCTCAAAGGATTAATTGCGAAACAGCAGCTAAAAGCTGCTTTGATATTAGGGGGTGAAAACTTTAACGACCAAGTGAAGGTCCTTAAACATCATCCACAATTTATTGTAGGTACAGCAGGTCGCGTCGCGGATCATCTTGCAGGCAAATCGTTATTCTTAAACGGGCTTGAAATGCTGATATTAGATGAAGCAGACAGAATGTTAGACTTAGGTTTTGCCTCTCAGCTTAGACTTATCAATCAAGCGGCGGATCATCGTAAACGCCAATCCATGATGTTTTCTGCAACTTTAGACAGTGCCGCAATGCATGAACTAACTCAAACCCTATTAAAAAGCCCACAACGCATCAGTGTTGGCTCTGCGGGTGAGGAACATAAAGATATTCAACAACAGTTTTACTTAGCAGATCATGTGACGCACAAAGAGTTATTATTAAGTCATATGATCAATCAGCAAGAATACCGTCAAATAATAGTATTCACTGCCACCCGTACTGATACAGAAAGATTAACAGTCTTACTTAAAGAGCAAGGGTTACATGCCGTTGCGTTAAGTGGCGAGCTCACACAAGGACAGCGTAATAATATTATGAGTGAGTTTGGCCGAGGTCAGCACCACATATTAGTCACCACCGATATCGCCTCTCGCGGTTTGGACTTGCTCAATGTTGCTTTAGTAGTCAATTTTGATTTACCTAAATTAGCTGATGAATACGTGCATAGAGTCGGTAGAACTGGACGAGCAGGCAACAAAGGCCAAGCGGTATCCTTTGTTGGGCCAAAAGATTGGTTTAGCTTTTTAGCCATCAAAAGTTTTATGCAGCAAAACATGGAATTTAGTCAGATTGAAGGTTTAACGGCCAAGTTTAAAGGCTTAAAACCGGCTAAAACTAAAGTAGCGTTAAGCAAAAAATCGATCAATAAAAAGGTTACTAAACAGGCTAAACCTCAACAAACGCCTAACCGTGTGAGAACTATGCAAGGTAAAGACGCGGGTGACATGCCAATGAAGCGTAAGCCAAGAGTAGTATTGAAGCCTGAGGACGATACTGAAGAATAGTTAAAGCAAATTCGAAAACATATTCCAAGGTCGAACCTCAAAACAAAAAAGCGCTTGAACCATAAAGAAGGTCGAGCGCTTTTTTATCACCTAAACTAGATTTAATTCCAATTTTCAAAAAACGTTGCACTATTTTTTTTCGGCTTTGGAAGACGGGTTACAGCAGACGAGCCTAAATAAAGAAAACCGACTATTTCATCTTGCTCGGCTAATTCAAAGGCCTGCTTTACAATGGGGTCTTGGGCAAAACTGCCAGTGCGCCAAACACCGGCAAAACCTTGAGCCACTGCAGCCATTTGCATGGCGTGCACTGCACAAGATGCTGAGGCCACTTGTTCTACCCAAGGCACTTTTTTGTGATTGGTGTATTTGGCTATCGCCACCATCACCATAGGCGCTCGTAACGGCAATTGCGGTGCACGCTCTATTTCTTTTTCGCTTTTATCAGCAAAGATGGCCGCTTGTTCAAATATTTCACCTAGGCGTATTAACCCCTGGTTTTGACACACAATAAACTTCCATGGTGATAAGCAGGCATGGTCTGGGGCGCGTAATGCGGCTTGTTTGATATTTTCTAACGCTTGGCCTTCTGGAGCCGGAGCTTGTAAACGAGGTTGAGAACATCGATTGAGTAATAGGTCTAACGCCAGCATGTGGTTATCCGTACATTTTAATCTTGGCTTTATTCTAATAAAAAAGGCGCTGGCGCGCCGTTTTTTTTTATGTCTTAGCGATAAATTTTTTCGCTAAAAAGTAATCGATACTGGTGTACTTACCACCGCCAGTGAAAATCAATGAAAACAACATAATGAAATACGTCATGGCGAATTCAACTCCATTATTAAGCACCACA
>CAJQKX010000511.1 GCA_905479025.1 uncultured Paraglaciecola sp. | reverse complement strand
AGTACCGGCAGCCGAAGCCTCAACCACATGAACTATTTTCATCAGCACCTCCTAAAAAGCCCGACCTTATCCCTTGAACAACCACATCAAATCTCCCAAAAGCCCCCTCAACTGCAGAAAAAACATTCGCAGTGAGTATCGAGGACAGTCAGTCCGGCGCTTTATACAAGAAGCTATCTCAACCTGATAGTTCTTTATGTCAGCAGCCTTCTTAAGCTCTACAAATCTACGGCCTTTAACACTCGATAGTGCACTACAATCAAATCTTGAAAATAACCTGCTCAAGGTCGCGCAGCTTACAGAAGGAAATATCATCACGCTTTGATTTTTTAGTAGCAGATCGTAAGCGACGGTTGAGGGAGTGGAAATAAAAAGCGGCGCATCATCCAAAAATACATTATCTCGCATTAATCCAAGGGATTTTATCTGGCCGAAGCTGCCACACACTTTTGATGCAAACCTCTCATCCCCACTCGTCATATAAACAGGAATACCTTTCGCAACAGAAATGATTCGCTCAATATCTTCGAAAATCCCGGCCATCGTTGTGCCCACAATTGGATCGTTGCCAAACACAAGTATTAAACAGTTAAATTGAAATTTCCTATACTCCAAAGCGTGATCAACTATCGAACCAGTATTTTCTCGGCTAATGAAATTTGGCAGCGATTCCATTGGTTGTCGTACGTAAAATTTGTCGGCAAAAACTCTCTCATATAGAAAATATGGCTTCCTATTTTTTACCTTTGTACAGTTCGATTCAGTAACCAAACCATCAGCGAACTGGAGAACCAAAGGTCTTTTTTTCCGAAGAAATAAAAAAGCCACAAGCGGGCTCCATACCCTCGCAACCAGCAAGACATCGTCTTCGCCCATTGAAAACAAATTTCGCCACGACAAAGTTTCAACAGCGTAATCTGCTGCCACACCATACCCCGCAATTCGACTAGCATCACCAAAAATATAAATCATAACAGGCTTCGTAAAATTGCATCTTCAAGAAAATCGATTCCTAGTAGCTACAGCCACCCGCCAGCTAAAGCCAAAAATTTATAACAAGCACCAAGTAGCTGGCAGGTACAAAAGCGCATCATCCGCTATTCAAAGAATAACACTCTCGATGAGGGCGAAGTAAATACAGGAACAAGAATGTAAACATAAAATCTGCTGGCGAATGACCGCCTAAGCTCATGGGGGTAACCAGCCCGAGTAACAGAAAAATCCAGAATAAAAATCGATAATCACTCGAAAGTTGGTCGTCATTAGCAGCAACTATCTGGCACGAAAACCAGAATAAAATCAGAGCTCCAAGCAGGCCGAATTCAAATAAGGATCCAACATAAAGACTGTGTGGTGAATACTTACGCCCAACGCCAAACTGCAGCGAAACAAGCTCGCCAACATTTTCAGCAAAATCACCGAGAATCCTTCCATTACCCAATATCTGACTGACGATATCACCTTTAGCGAACTCCATTAAATAAACATTCCAAATAAAAGGCCTCTTTGTCAGTGCAAGATTAAAACCCACATCATCAAAAAGGTATATAGCAATATAAAACTCACCAAAGATTAAAGAAACGAGCAATAAAAGAAAAAACTTATTCCAATATTTCTTGTAGAAGAAAGACTTACTGAGGGCGTAATCATGTAAGAAAATGAGAATTATCGCTAAAAGAACTCCGCGAATCTGGACTAAATAGAGAAATATTAAAAATGGAACTGCCAAGATAAATTTTAATGATTTCGACTTGCAGAGAAAAAAAAATGGAATGGAAAAATAACAAAGACCATCATAACTGAATTCAATGCCACAAATAAAAATCAGAAAAATACAAAAAATCGAAAACAGTGATAATGAAAAAAAAAATTGCTTTACCGCAATCATCGATAACGACATCACCAGTAGCAGTACACAAAAGAAATTAAGAACTCTTATTGCGTAATAATAAATCTCGTCGGCCGCGCTCGTACCGCTCCCATAAAGAAAGAATAACCCTATAAGACAAATGACAGCCACCCGACGAAAACCAAAATCAGCGCCTATCGACCCCCTTTTCAATAGATATAGTGCGGTAATCACATAGAAAGGAAATAAAAAAAATGCCTTAATCTGTAGGGCCAGATCACTCGAAGACAGCGCCAAAACATAAGTCACTAGTGAAAGTGCGATGACTGAACTTACAGGGATAGCAGTGCTCACAACGCTAAAACCCACGAGAATGGAAAAATTTAATCTGCATTGAAACGACCTTGCCCAAAGGGAAATATACGCCTTGCTGAGATCGAAAAATTTCATCTCCCGCCAGGCATTTCATGCCAAGATACACAAAAAAAGCTGGCATAATAATTAAGAATATAAGTCGAAAGTCTCTAGCAAAAGAAATATTCGCCTTAAGTGTATAACTTTGAAAAATATTTTTTTTTGAAATAAAAACAATCCAACGGGCCAGCCAAAAAATGCATATATGGGTTCAGCATAAACAACACCTAGTGTCAAGGAACCTAAGAGCATTTCGCTCACTAGGCATACAACTGCAGCACCACCAAGGACACCAATTGGGATAAAAAATTGCCATCATCTTTTCTTAACTATCAACTATTGATCCTGAAAATATCGATATCTATGGTCTAAATAGACTTCCAGCCTTACAGATTTAGATAAAAAATATTTTTTAAAAAATTCATCGTGTGGATTTTCTACTTTATCTTTTG
>CAJQKX010000510.1 GCA_905479025.1 uncultured Paraglaciecola sp. | reverse complement strand
CAATTTACTGGTAAATTTATCAATTCTCATTTTTTGATTCCTGTTGAGTCGACAATGATAGTTGGCTCTGAATTATTAATTTTTATTACAATTGTTATATTGCTGAGGTCTTTAATATATTAATTACATTAATGTCCCTTTTTAAAAGTTGCACCTAAATATTAAATCCAAGGTGATGCGACAATAAGCAAAAAGTTTTTGTTAATGACTGATAATGAATATTAATAACTAATGTTGAATACAATTTTAGAGGTTAATAGTGCAGAATTTGCTCGAGGAGATATTGATTCTTGTCAACGAATGGTAAGTTAATGCTTAGTTTATTCGATTGATAAATAAACCTTCTCAAAAGTTAATTGATTATCACTTAAACCCTTGCATTTGCATTGTCTAACTAGCTTTCTTAAATAAAATCGTTACCATAATAGCCCCTTCACTATTGATATAGAGTTCACATGGAATTCGCATTTATTCTCCTCGCATTTATCTGTGGTTTAGCTCTGAAATTAGTTGGGTTACCACCATTGATTGGTTATTTAATTGCTGGCTTTACTTTAAATTACCTCGGTTTCCATTCAACAGATGCCTTGCAGACAATTGCAAATTTGGGAATAACATTGATGTTATTTACCATTGGCTTAAAACTTAATGTAGGTGATTTGTATAAAAAAGAAGTCTGGTTAGGCAGTGTTTTCCACTCAGTTATATGGGTAACATTAATCAACCTCCTATTATTTTTAGTGTCTTGGCTTGGTTTAGCGGCTTTTACTAACTTAGACGGATCAACACAAGCCCTAATCGCATTTTCATTAAGTTTTAGTAGCACCGTTTGCATCGTTAAAATTCTCGAGGAAAGTGGAGAAATAAAAACTCGCCATGGCAAGTTAGCAATTGGGGTGTTGATTATACAGGACATTGTAGCGGTGCTTTTTTTGGTTATAGCTACGGGGAAAGTGCCTTCTATTTGGGCATTATTATTATTACTTTTATTTTTCACGAAACCAATATGGTCCATGATTTTAGTTCGTGTAGGTCATGGCGAATTACTCATATTGTCAGGATTTATGTTCGCTTTAGGTGGTTATGAACTTTTTGAAGCTTTAGGAATTAAAGGCGATTTAGGTGCCTTAATTATCGGAATGTTTATTGCGACACATGTGAAATCGGTAGAAATGTCAAAAGCTCTCATGAATTTTAAAGATATGTTCTTAGTTGGCTTTTTTCTAACCATTGGTTTTAGTGCGCTTCCAACCCTAGATTTAATATTTACCGCCATAATACTTTGCCTATTTATCCCAATTAAATTTGTCTTATTCTTTTCGTTATTTACTTTTTTCAAATTAAGAGCTCGCACCAGTTATTTGGCGAGTCTGGTGTTATCAAACTACAGTGAATTTGGTCTCATTGTAGTAGCATTATTGGTAAGTTTAGGCTGGTTAAGTGCTGAGTGGTTAGTGGTTTTAGCGCTGTCTGTATCGTTCTCATTTGTATTAACCGGCTTAGTTTACAAAACCTCACATAACCAATACACCAAATTTAAAGATCGTCTTAAGTCTTTTGAGAGCCCACACAGACTACCTGAGGATGTCTACGTACAACCGGTTAGGGCAGAAATTATCGTGATTGGTCTTGGAAGGGTTGGCAAAGGTGCTTATTTATCCTTAAACAACTTAGTGGGTAATAAAGTGTGGGGAATGGACGCTGACCCTATTCGAATAAAACACCTGAAAAACGTAGGCTATCAGGCTATGGTGGGAGACGGTGAGGACGTTGATTTATGGGAGAATATGGATTTAACCCAAATACAGTTAATTTTATTAGCGTTACCTTCTATAGAAGATATTTGCAATATAACTGAACAACTTCAACATGCTAATTATGCAGGGAAAATAGCCTCAATTGCTCGTTATGAAGATGAAATACAACCGCTTATAGATGCAGGCTCAGACAAAGTTTTTAACTTTTTCACAGAAGCAGGAACAGGTTTTGCTGAGGAAAGTTTGCAACTTTTACCACAATACTTTAAACCTCAATAATAACTTAAACGACAATCGTTAGCATTATGTATCACACTGTTTTATATGATTATTTTTTATTAACTAGTGGTTTTTCATAACACTTACTACTATAATTCTCTTTATTAGTTATTACAAACGGATTACTTATAATGAAAGGCGATAAAGAAGTATTAGTGGTGTTAAGTGAAATACTTACCTTCGAACTCACCTCTATCAATCAGTATTTTTTACATGCTCGCATGTTTAATAACTGGGGATTAAAAAAACTAAATAACGCAGCTTATAAAAAATCAATTAAAGACATGAAGCAAGCCGACCAGTTAATAGAACGTATTTTATTTCTTGAGGGGTTACCTAACTTACAAATGTTGGGTAAATTAATGATAGGTGAAGAAACTGTCGAAATGTTGACCTGCGATATGGCTTTTCAAAACTTACAAATACCTTTATTAAAAAAATCCATCAGTGTATGTGAAGGATTACAAGACTTTGTATCGCGTGATTTACTTGAGTCGATTTTAAGCTACGAGGAAGACTATATTGATTGGATTGAAACCCAACAATATCAAATTAGGCATTTAGGGCTAGAAAATTATTTACAAAGCCAAGTTGAGGAGAACTAACATGCAAGGTAAAAAAGTCATAATAGATCAACTAAATACCCTACTCGCCTTTGAGTTAGCAGCAATGGATCAATACTTTATTCATTCTCAAATGTACCAAGACTGGGGTCTAAGTAAGTTATACGAACGTATATCCCATGAATTTGATGATGAAAAGGGCCACGCTACAAAATTAATAGAGCGTATGCTGTTTTTAGAAGGTTTGCCTAATATGGTCAATCGTGAGGGACTGATGATAGGGACAGATGTTCCTTCGATGTTAGAAAGTGATTTGCGTGTTGAGTATGCTGTTGCACAAGCCTTGAAAGATACCATTAGCATTTGTGAGACGGAGCAGGATTATGTCACTAGAGACATATTGTTGATATTATTAGATGACACTGAAATGGATCATGCTCACTGGCTTGAACAACAGATAGGCTTGATAAAACGTTTAGGCTTATCTAATTACTTGCAATCACAGATGTAACTAAAATTAGGTTTAAATAAGCTGGATGAGCGTGTGCTTAATCAGTTTTTTTTGTTTCTGTCTGTAGAAAAATTAAAAAACCAAGATTGCTCTAATTCATTATTATCTGTTGTCTGGACAATTAACTGCCATCTCATTTCTGGTTCGCTGCAAGAGCCTAAAAATAAATGCGCGTTGTAAACCTTTTTCATTTCCTTTGCGTACATAGAGTCAACAAGAACAGCATTTTTCCCCATATACATATTGACACCTTGCACCCACATTTTTTTGATCTTCGTATCAGTTGTTGTAGTGATAGTGAGTGATATTTCCTCCTCTACTTCAATCTCTTGCAGGAATTGAACTGAAATTTGTTGGCCCTGATCAAACACTATACATTCTTGCGTTAGATCAATGTTGCACTGTTTTACCGAATTTTTTAAAGGGAAATCGATATAATTTAAATAAATACCGACAGCAGCTGCGAAAACCAGCAAAGGAAGCAATATTCTGGAAAAAAAAGTAGGTATCACATTTACTCAGTAGTTAGATTAAACACTGAATAAGTGTGATAAAAAAAAAAGAAATTAACAAGTATGTTTTTATCTTTATTTTTAAACATATAACTTAAATAAATCAAGATTTTGTATTTTATTTGTATTAATATCAATATCTTATAATAATAATAAAAAACAATAGATGCTTGTTTTTTATTTGTAATAAGCCTGTAAATTTATCGTTAACAAGAGTGGAAGATTCATTAAATGAGTGTAGCTATTCAAGCACATCCCGAATACAACTATAAAGTAGTTCGGCAATTTGCGGTGATGACCGTAGTATGGGGAATTATTGGTATGGCTTTAGGGGTCTTAATTGCCGCTCAGCTATATTGGCCAGCGTTAAACTTTGACACGCCATGGTTAACTTTCTCTAGGCTAAGACCCCTGCATACCAACTCGGTTATTTTTGCTTTTGGCGGATGTGCCTTATTTGCTACTTCTTTGTATGTAGTTCAGCGAACATCCAACGTGAGGCTATTCAGCGACAAATTAGCATCATTTACTTTTTGGGGCTGGCAGCTTGTTATTGTTCTAGCTGTAATCACTCTTCCGATGGGACTAACCAGTTCAAAAGAATACGGTGAACTGGAATGGCCTATCGATATATTAATCACCATAGTTTGGTTATCCTACGTGATCAATTTTTTCGGTACTATGGTCATCAGAAAAGTTTCCCATATATATGTAGCTAACTGGTTTTTTGGTGCATTTATGTTAACTGTTGCGGTTCTGCATATCGCCAATAGTATGGCTATACCTGTTTCTTTGACCAAATCTTACTCTATTTATGCTGGTGCAGTAGATGCGATGATCCAGTGGTGGTATGGGCACAATGCGGTTGGCTTTTTCCTTACAGCTGGCTTCCTGGGCATGATGTATTACTTTGTACCTAAACAAGCCGGGCGTCCTGTTTATTCGTACCGTCTGTCAGTAGTACATTTTTGGGCGCTGATATCTCTATATATTTGGGCCGGTCCACACCATTTACATTATACGGCTCTACCCGACTGGACTCAGTCTTTAGGAATGGCCATGTCTATTATTTTATTTGTACCTTCTTGGGGCGGCATGATAAACGGTATCATGACGTTATCTGGTGCATGGCATAAATTGCGTACTGATCCTGTATTACGCTTCCTTGTTGTTTCATTGTCCTTCTACGGCATGTCGACATTTGAAGGACCCATGATGGCAATCAAAACTGTAAATGCATTATCACATTATACTGACTGGACTATTGGTCATGTGCATTCTGGTGCCTTAGGTTGGGTTGCTATGGTATCTATTGGTTCTATTTATCACCTTATTCCAGTCTTATTTGATAAGCCTAGAATGTACAGTATTAGGTTAATCAACGTACACTTTTGGTTGGCCACAGTTGGCGTGGTGTTATACATAGTCGCCATGTGGATGTCAGGTGTCTTACAAGGTTTGATGTGGCGTGCAATAAATGCCGACGGAACTCTCACTTATAGTTTTGTTGAATCACTTGAAGCTTCCAAACCATTTTATCTTGTTCGCTTTATTGGGGGAGTTTTAGTTGTGGTGGGCATGTTAATCATGGCTTACAACGTTTACAGAACCATTAAAAGTGAGAGTGAAGAAAAGGCAATTGAACCAGAAATACAACCGGCTTAAGGAGGTCAGATTATGAAAAATGCACATGCGTTAATTGAAAAAAATGTAGGCCTATTGGCCATTCTTATACTGATTGCTATTAGTTTGGGTGGTATGGCGCAAATTACACCTCTTATGTACCAACAACAACTGATGGAGCCTGTGGATGGTTTGACACCTTACACCGCGTTACAAATGGAAGGCCGAGATATCTATATCCGTGAAGGCTGTGTGGGTTGCCACAGTCAAATGATACGACCTTTTCGTTCTGAAACAGAGCGATATGGTCATTATTCAGTAGCTGGAGAGTCAGTCTGGGAACACCCATTTTTATGGGGATCAAAACGAACAGGGCCAGATTTAGCGCGTGTTGGCGGTAGATACAGTGATGATTGGCACAGAATTCATCTGATTAATGCTAGAGACTTAGTACCAGAATCCAATATGCCTGGTTTCCCTTGGTTGATGGAAAATACTCTAGACGGGGAGTTAACAGCAAAAAAATTATCAGTATTTAAAGATTTTGGTGTCCCTTATACCGATGAAGATATTGCTGGCGCTAAAGAAGCGGTTCAAGGTAAAACTGAAATGGTGGCACTTATCGCTTATTTACAGTCACTCGGCACGGCATTGAAATAACATGGATTATGCAATAAGTGGCAGTATTTACACTGTATTAGTGTTCGTGTGTTTTATTGGAATTGTTTGGTGGGCCTATAGTAAAAAGTCAAAAGCAAATTTTGACGAGGCCGAAATGCTTATTTTTGATGATGAGCCAAAACAAGAAAAACGGGAGTCTAAAGTAGATGAGTAGTTTTTGGAGTATCTGGATCACTGTGATTACATTGGGGTCAATATTAGGTTGTTTTTTATTGCTTCGTTGGTGTTTATCCAATAAAACAGGTATCGCAGAAGGTGAAGATATGCACCATGAGTTCGATGGCATCATCGAACTCAATAACCAGCTACCTAGATGGTGGACGATTTTATTTTATATTTGTATCGTTTGGGCACTTATTTATTTAGCTTTATATCCTGGCTTAGGCAATTATAAAGGGCTGATCAACTGGCAAAGTTCTAACCAAAACATTCAATCATTAGCAGAGTCTAGAGCAGCCATTGAAGCCAATAAGACCAATGGAGTGATAAATCAATATGATAGAGAAGTGGAATTTGCTAATGAACTTTTTGCCCCTATCTTTGAAGCTTATTACAAACAACCTATTACTGAGTTAGCGAAAGATACAGAAGCACTTAAAATTGGCCAACGGTTTATAGTCAGAATTGTTCACAATGTCACGGCTCTGATGCCCGGGGTCAAAGAGGCTTTCCAAATTTAACTGACGATGATTG
>CAJQKX010000509.1 GCA_905479025.1 uncultured Paraglaciecola sp. | reverse complement strand
CGATCCTTGCTACCGATGAGCGATATCCTGATGTCCGGACGACACTGGGATCTTATCATCGCGTTAATCGTTCAGAGCAAGGGATTAAAATTCTCAGAGAGGCTATCGCGACTAATCCTGCTGACCGCGAATCGGTCAAAAATCTCATCCTGGTTTTAGATGAGACCGGCCGTTCAGTTGAAGCAATTGAAACCGTCGAGCGAGCCGTGGCGGCATTTCCTGGCTCACCCGAATTTATCGAGAGACAGGCGATATTCTATCGAAGGAAAGGCGACTTTATAGCGGCATCAGCGGCAGCAAGGGAACTAAGCCAATACCCGGGATGGCGAGGATGCGCATATTTGATGCTGGTAAGTATGCTGGCACTAAATTCAGACGGGAGCGATATTCGGAACATTCGAAGCCACCTAAAAGCCCCCGATCTTGAAGACGATGAGAGAGCAGATCTCAATTTCGCGCTTTATGGCGTGGAGAATGACGCAGGAAACTGGGATGACGCATTCGTCTATCTATCGCACGCAAATAATTTGATGCATAAGGCACGGCCTTTTAAAATTGATGATCTGAGGAGGCTCCACATTCACATCAGGGAGGCTTTCGCCGAGGAAGTAATTCATCAGCCGCGGATTTATGATGATGAATACCCATGTTGTATTTTTATCGTCGGCATGCCGCGCTCTGGCTCCACTCTGATCGAGCGCATTATCGCAAGCCATCCGCGCGCGGCGAGCGTTGGCGAGTCTCAAGCTTTGATCGATGTTGAACGTGAATTTGATATTGAGGCATTGCACTCGGATGCTTCCGATGAAATTAACGCGAAGCTTCAAGGCGCGCGACGGGCGTATTTCTCCCAACATCCAGCTATGCCGAATGATTGTAATGTTTTAATCGACAAACAGCTGAATAACTACCGCAACGTTGGGCTTATAAACCTACTCTTTCCTGAGAGCCGCATCATCCATGCCGTCCGCGACCCGATGGCGATCGGATTTTCTTGCTTCGAGCAACGCTTCTCGCAAGGTCAGGAGTTTTCGTTCGATCTTGCGAGTATCGGCGAGTACTACACCGAGTTGATGAATATGATGGATCGTTGAAAAAAATGTCTAAGGTGCCCATTCTCAACGTTCAATACGAAGAAATTATTGATAATCAAAGAGCCATGACAGATAAGATTTTGGAGTTTTGCGGTTTGCCTTGGGACGAGAGGTGCCTTCGGTTTTTTAAGAGTGATGGCGCAGTTAAGACGGCAAGCGTAGTGCAAGTCAGGCAACCTTTGTACACAGACAAAGTTGCACATTGGCAAAATTATGAACACAATCTAGCGCCTTTGAAAAACGCAATCCAACTGGGCGCCGAAAATATCAGTTAAGGTAGGGAGCATCCCGACCCATGACCGCTAATAGCTAAACCCGGCTGTTCAGCGTCTGAGCCTGTCCTGGCTGCTCTTGCCCTGAGAGCAGACCTTGTTCTGAGAAAGGCTTACGCTGAATGGCCCCAGACATTAGGGATAGAAGCATCAAACCTACGATCATCACGGTTGGGGCTACTCACCCCAACCATGACCAAAATCAGGACAGTCTTAGCGCGTTTTAGTCCTAATGACTTTAGTTATGCTGGCATATTGATCTGGATCCAAATGCCAATCTGATGGCACACCGGTAATTCGCTCGTAATCACCTGGCGATAACGCTGATAAAATTGGCTGAACAGCAGCAATAAGATCATATCTATCTCGACCAGAAACTTTATCTACCAGGGCTTTGACATGTGTTTTTGCAGTGCTCATTGAACATTGCAATAAATGCGCAATTAATTCGTTGGAACCGCCGCTTACGACGATTAGCAGCACCGCCGCTTGTTTTCTGGTTAGTTGGTCGATGATGGATCTAGATTTTAACGGTATCGACAAACTGTTCTCGCTGGGCGTCTGAGTAGTACTCATGTGCGTGGCTATGAGACCAAGTAATATCTCCACTTGGGCGCTCAAAGCCACCACTTGCTTCTCGAGGTCGGTAATTTTTCCATGATCTAGTCGGTTTTCATTTTCTGTACTCATTGTTTATATCCTCACTCGACAAAGGGTTCGCATCAGAGACTGATGCGATTGGGTTGTTGATTTTTACGTATCAGTTGTTTCTGGATATGCGTCCATCAGGCGCAAGATCAGCCATGCAAATCGATGGCACATTGGCTCCTAAGGAAGGGGTTTTTGACCGCCATTTGACGCCCTAAAAACTTGTCAATTTTCTGTCAAAACCAGAGCGGTTGGCTCCTTCTAGTGGGACCCAATACTAGTCTCTACGCACCAGATATATTTCTATATATATCAGTGAGTTAAGTGGCACATACCAAACCTTGTACTTCTTTTGTTCCAAGGTTCGAGTCCTGCCGCCCGAGCCAACACCCTAAAGGGCCAGTCTTGTTATGAGACTGGCCCTTTTTTATTTTACCTACACAATTTGGCACCTATGCATATTAAATTCGGTTAAACCGCGCACGC
>CAJQKX010000508.1 GCA_905479025.1 uncultured Paraglaciecola sp. | reverse complement strand
GTCGGCATCCAACAAAAACCAGAAAAGCAGATAGCCAGCATCGAACCCCTAACATTGCCCAGCGACGCACTAACCGTCTCAGCCGGAGAAGAGATAATGCTCGGCGAAGCCAAAGAGCAAATCACCGAAGTCTCGGCAGAAGACATCGCCGTCAAACTCTCCTGGCAAAAAGGCAACCTAATCTTCCGTGGCGAATCCCTCGAAGAAGCTGTTCGTGAAGTCGGCCGCTACACCTCCGTAGAATTTGTATTTATCGATGAAAACCTAAAGAAAATGCGCGTCGCAGGCCTCTTCAAAGCCGGCGATGTAGAGGGCCTGCTAGCCACCCTCCGAGAAAATTTTGACATAGTTTCCCAAAGAGACGGCAACGGCAAAGTACTGCTAAGCGGAAAAAAATAAACCAGTCATCTGCGTCATACCAGCAAAGGAAACCGTCACACCAGCAAAGAAAACCGTCATACCAGCGAATGCTGGTAACCACTAACAAGAGCAAACCGTCACACCAGAAAATAAAACTGCCATACAAGTAAATAAAACCGTCATACCAGAAAAGAAAACCGTCATGCCAGCGAAGGCTGGCATCCACCAACAAGAGCAAACCCTAAATGTGTGAACTGTTATGGGGGAAAAAAACCAACCAGTCGTCTATTCAAAACGCGCACAACAAGCGCGTGATTGAGGAAGACGGTTGGTACTGTTTCCGCAATGCGGTAGCAATGATGCTCTTAATATTTTGTCTACACCCCAGCATCAGTTTTGCAGCAAACCCTGCAAAAATCTCTGCAGTCAAAAGCGACAACATCACTTTCAACATTCCTCAGCAACGAGCAGATACAGCGCTCACACAATTTGCTGAACAAGCCAATCTGACATTAGTTTTTCCCTTTGAAGACGTAAAGGAAAAAACCGCAAAAAGGCTGGTAGGTGATTACCCCATTGCGCAAGCAGCACAGCTGCTACTCGAGAACACCGGGTTAACACCAACGTTTAGCAATCAACTCGTTTTGAATATTGAGATTGAAGCTAAGGGGAAGAGAAATATGAAAACACAAATAAATCAACGGAAACATTTACTCGCGACATTTATCGCGGTGTTTGGGGCTGGGGCTGGTAGCTCTGGTGTTATGGCGCAGGGTGGGAATGATGCTGCGACAGCGCAAAGGCAGTTGGATGAGATTATTGTTACTGCGCAGAAGCGTGAGCAGAGTTTGCAGGATGTACCAATATCGATGCAGGTTCTTTCAGGTGATTTTTTGGAAAAGGCCAATATAGCTAATTTCAATGACATGCAATTTTTGGTTCCCGGATTGGTGATAGATAATACAACACATACCTCTAACAATTTTTCATTGCGCGGCCTTCCAAATGCGGCAAGCTTTTTAGGTTTAGAGCCAGTTGTTGATACCTATTTCAATGGTGCGCCAATAACTCAACAGGTGGCACTAAGCAGTATCTTTGACGTGGAGAATGTGGAGGTATTGCGCGGCCCTCAGGGTGCATTGCAGGGTAGGCCAGCACCTGGTGGTGTGATACTGATAAATACACGTAAACCAGATATTAATCAAGATTCTACTCTGTCCGGTCGTATAAAGAGTTCAATCAGCGATGATGGCGATTATATTTTCGAGGGCGGTGTTACTGCGGTTATTCAGCCTGAGAAGCTAGCTATCAGATTAGCTGGATTCACTGATGACGATGATGGTAGGGCTGATTATGTCAATGATTCTGGTGAAGATGCGCATCGAGAGAACAATATCGGAAGGTTATCTATCGCATGGCAACCTCGCGAAGATATCTCAGCACTACTCATTAGCCAGTTCAACAAGCGCGAGGCTGATGGAGTAACGTTTTTCGGTTTGGCAGGATTTGGATCTAATGGATTCCATGATCCTTATAACGATCCAAGAACTTTTTTTGAATTTGAACGATTTAGTCGCGAAAATAATCAGCATAGCCTAGCGGTCGAAAAAGACTTTGCAAATCATAAGCTGATTTCTATAACTTCGTATGGTGATACGCATATGCAGTGGGATGCTGACTTCGATCAGCAGGGAATTTTGGACAATCCCTTAATCATTTTTACTGATGAGCACACTGAACGATTTACACAAGAGATTCGATTTGAATCTACTGGCGGTGGTAGCTGGGAGTATATGTTTGGGAGCTATTATCTGAGTTCAAAGAACTCATTAAATTTCCATTTTCAAAGTTCTATGACAGACCGTCTTACTCTCTCAGAGCAGGAGCAAATAGGACTATTTACCTTCCACCGCTTTCAACTATCCGAGAGATTGAATCTACAGGCAGGCCTTCGCTGGCAAAACTATAAAGATTTTCGATCTAGTACTGGTTTAGAGAATGAGTCAAATGCTCCCACTGGCAGCCTCCAGATTTCATATGATTTGAGTGATGGTGTAATGGGCTATTTGAGTGCGCAGAGAAGTTATAGGCCTGGAGGCGCCGTGATATCTTCAGCAAGTACTACATTTGTCGATCAAGGAGTTCTAACGATTAATCGGTTTTTATATCCGGAAGAAACAAGTAATTCGATTGAATTTGGAATCAAGGGTCAATTTTATGATAATCGATTGCAGGCAAACATAAATTTATATCACCAAACTTTTGATGGACTTATTGGCGGCGTTTCAAGGGTGCCAGTAGATGGAAATCTCGACGGAATCTACACTCATCGCACTAATAACGATAATGTCGCGTCATTTCCGACTAGTTTGGATGCAGTATCGCGGGGCGTTGAGTTTGACTTTAAAGCAATTTTAACTGATAACTGGAGTTTTTCTGGTACAGTTTCCTTCAATGAAGTAGTGTATTCCGGCGTTGCGGAAGTACCATGTGGTACTTTTAATGACGAAGGTGAAAACGTGTTCCCTATCGGAGAGCCGCTTAGCAGCTGCGCAATTAGAGATGGCAGTAAGGTGGATGGTGTTCCCAGTTGGGCCTCGTCTTTAACTTCTGAATATATAGCGAGGAATGTCTCATCTGAAATAGATCCTTATGTCCGAGTTGTTTATAACTTTCGTGACGGTAGACCCACTAATGTAAATACTACAATTGGTGATCTAGGGGCCTCAAATACAGTACATCTCTACACCGGCTTAACCTCAAAGGATGATGTCTGGAGTGTTTCATTGTGGGTTGAAAATTTATTCAATACGAAAAAACTTCTCTCAGTCGATAGCAGTGGTTCCTACACCACTTCCTATGTCTTGACTACCTTCATTCCTGAACGACGTATGGGATTGACAGCTTCATATAATTTTTAGGGGGTTAAATAAGGAAGCTCGACAGCAATGGAGAGCTTCCTCATATTAGTAAAAAACTCTTTGTAAAATATCAAATAAAGGATCTAATGTGCCCCTTCAGATAAATTCAATCTTGTCACAAATTCCCCGATTCAAAAAATATTATTCTGTAGAGAAGTTATATAAGCTGGTCAGTGCTCTTAGCGGAAACAGAAAAATGTCAGTAACTATTGTTGGCTATAGTGAAAATGGCTTACCTATACACCACATTCGTTGTGGTATGGGTTCTGTAAAAGTGCTTTATGTTGGCTTTCCCCATGTTGACGAGCCTGTCGGTGGGCTGACTGTGGCGAGTTTACTTACACTGTTACAGAATAACTGCAAAGAACTTTTTGAACTCGATGTTGAATGGAATATTATTCCCTGTATTGACCCGGATGGGGCACAGCTTAACGAGCAATGGACCCAAAAAGAATTCACGTTATCATATTTTATGAAGCACTTTTACAAGCAACCGGGGGAAGGTCAGGTTGATGGTAACTTCCCTGTCGATTATAAAAAATTACAAGTTAATAACCCAAACAAAGAAGCCCAGGCGCTTATGAAAGTACTTGACTCGGTCAGGCCCGATTTTTGCCACCATCTGCACAATGCCATGATTGGCGGCACCTATTTTCTGATATCCAAGCCGATTGATAGTGAGTGTTGCGATAGATTAAAACAGTTGGCCACAGACAATGACCTTGTGCTGCAGCTAAGTTCAGTACACAGCGACACAAGCTATGGTGATGCAGTGTTTCCACTGCGCAATGAAAAGACAGATTACGACAGAATTGCCAAGTCATACGAGGGTGATCCAACAGATTATGTGCAACATAGTATGGGCTTTGACTGCTATCTTGAGTCGATCGGTTGTCACCACACAGTGACACTTCTTTCAGAGGTGCCATATGTCTCAGTAAAGTGCGCTGATTCAAACGCACTAACTGAACTTAACCTTAAGCGCTTAATGCTGCGTTCTGATGCTGATTCACAATATTTGGTTAGCTGTGCTGTTGAAGAATGGGAAAAAGTCAGCACAGACCTTGACGTAAAGCATCGTTTTTATAAGAACATTGCCCCATGTATTGCTCAGGCTAAAATTAATCTCCATGACGGGATTCCAGGGTGGACCATGTTATATACCACCAAGAGCCTACTAGAGAATACATCGGTTAATCGGCTGGCTACAGATAGCGAAATGTTTAGCTATGCCATTCGAAAGCCGCTCGGGGTTTTATGCAGCTATTATGGGTTCATCACGTTAATGAAGGAGTCCAAGCAGTCGGATGCAATAAAATCTGCAATCCCGCGGATGAAGAAAATATTTGATGATTTTCTATTAGAGAAAATCGATGAAATTGAGGCTGTTGGAGCAACCACTAATGATATCAATGCGTTAGTAAGAACCCAATTTGGCAGTGGTTTAATTGTGTTGGACAGCATTATCAAGCGCAAGAAAAACCATGCTAATACGGCCTTTAAAGTAAGCAAATGAGCGACTCATCTATCGAGAGAGCGAACCAAGCTGAAGAAGATTCTGACGGAAATGAGCTCTCATTGTCGGAAAATATTGCCTACTCCTTACCCCATATTTCGACTGTTTTGTTGGTAGCGCCAGTTAATATTTTGCAGGGAGTTTATGCTAAATATTATGGGTTGGCACTGACCACTATAGCGGCCGTAATTTTATTTTCACGATTACTGGATGCCATTACGGATCCAATTATTGGCTATGTCTCTGATCGCTATTCTTCAAGAACAGGCACTCGTAAACCGCTAATACTGGCAGGAGGTTTACTTTTTGCAGTGAGTGGTTATTTTCTCTATACCCCACCAGACAATGTCAGTGCTTTTTATTTTTCATTTTGGCTTGTATTTTTCTATCTAGGCTGGACGCTATTTGAAGTTCCCCATATGTCTTGGGCAAGTGATCTCGCGACCAACACTCACGCAAAAACCAAAATTTTCAGCTATAGGACTGCGACAGGTTACCTGGGCCTAGTGTTTTTCTATATGATACCTTTACTGCCATTTTTTGAAACATCTGATATTACGCCGGAGACGTTACGTTGGTGCGCGATTTCTGCAGGCTTGTTAATTTTCCCTACCCTTTATATTTGCTTAAAAAATGTGCCTAATGGCAATGTGACACGGTCTCAAAAAAAACCACTTGATAACTCTCACCGCGCGGGTATTAAAGAGTTATACATTATTTTTCGGTCCGTTTGGGAAAACAAGCCGTTGGTTCTTTTTCTATGTATATTTTGCTTTGAAGCCTTGGCGTCAGGAATGTGGTATGGCCTGGTATTTATCTATGTTGATGTCTATTTGGGTCTGGGTCATCTATTTGCACAGATGTTTTTGATTAGCTTTATTGCGGCTATCGCTATTTCACCTGTTTGGTATAAATTGTCAGGTTGGTTTGGTAAAAAGAATATTTGGATGGTCGGGATGGCATTAGTTATGGTGTCCTTCATCTATCCAAGATTTCTAGAACCAGGAGAGACGGGTTTTATGGTCTTGCTGGGGTTGAAGTTATTTAATACCTTTGGCTTAGTCTGTGTTTCTATTATGTCGCTGTCAATGCTTTCAGATATTGTTGATTATGGAAGTTTAAGGTTTGGTACGAACCTTTCCGGCACCTATTTTTCAATCAAGCTTTTTTTCCACAAATTGTTCATTGCGGTTGGCGGTGCTGTTGGCTTGGCAATAGTGGGTTGGTACGGTTTCGATGCTAGATCAACGACAATGATTCAAAGCCTTGAGGGAATAGAAGGTTTGCATCTTGCAATGATTTGGCTACCTATATGGTTTCTTTTAATAGCATCCATTCTGTTGGTCTATATGCCAATCAATGCCCGCCGTCACCGTATTGTTAGGCGTCGTCTAGATAAGGCTTCACCTAGAGTAGCCCGTTTCTGACTGAATTTATTAATTTCTCGTATCTAAAAATTGACAAAGAAATGTACATATTAGAAATGAATTTGGCGACGACAGAATCAAAGTAAAACTAGGGTGATTGAACCTGCCATAGTTTAACGGACACTTTTAATAGGCACTACAATTGCCTAAGGAGTATCCACATGACTAGAACTAGAAAGCCAAGAAAGTCCTACCCGAAGGCGTTTAAACTGGAAGCCCTTC
>CAJQKX010000507.1 GCA_905479025.1 uncultured Paraglaciecola sp. | reverse complement strand
ACTAACTTTTATGGAAAAATTAGAACACCGTGGCTAATGAATATCACAGGGCATGTAAAAGAATCAACTTTCTTGGCCTATATTGGTAAGACATCTAAGGATACAGCTGTTGAAGCTGCAAGAGAATTTAAAAAACTAAACATAGAACTATGAGTACACTATTTGAGAAAACAGATCATGAGATAGAGCTATATATTGAAGATGCAATTTTTCAAGATAAGGTTTTTGGAGATAACCAGACTGATCCAGATTCAATGGAAGATTGGTTTCAAAAAAGAAAACAAAGGATTTTTGATATGTTCCAAGAAGAGTATACAGAATATAAAGATAGTTACATATATTTCTATGGGTGCTCTATGGAATCTTACAAATTAACATTTTACCGAAGAAAAACGGAGTTCATAGAATCTTTTCCTGATTATGATGATTACGACTTTCTGATGCATGAATTCAGACAAGGAATTTTTACTTTCTATAGAAATTACATGGACCCTAAAATGCTTCTTAAGATAGAGGCATCACTTAGAAAACGGTATATATTTTTAAAAGAAAAAGCAGAAGAGCTAGGCTACAGTGTTGAATTACTAAATGACAATTCAGTTAAGCTAATTCAGGAAAATAAAAAATCTGATAATATTAACTTTGAAGAAGAGCATGAAGATGTAGGAACTATTAAAACTCATAAAGCACCCGTCAAAGTTTTGTTTTTAAACGAGCTAGGTATTATAGATTTATTATCTAAAAATCTAAGCTTTATGACCAATACAAATGCTCTTTGCAAAGCTCTTGGGCATGCAGTTGGTGAAAGGGAAGATACACTATATTCAGCTGTTAGTCCACTTCTTAAAAATGACGAGAGGGATAATAGGCATCCTTATAATAACGAAAAAAATGTCGAATATGTCAAAAACACGCTAAATCAAATAGGTTTTACTAAATAAGATACGATTTAGGCATGCCTAAGGGTGCCTAACAATCGCCTAAGGTTCATTGCGGTCATTAACAAAAAAAATGATCAATATGAATCAAATTAAAACATTCGAAACTACTCAAGACCAGCTTGTTGCTAGAGTGGTGAGCGAATTAAAAAATGAATACAAACAAGCACCCTTCTCAGATTATTTTATCACTAAGAGACAGTTAACAGAACTGCTAACTGTAAGTCTTTCTACTGTAAACAATTGGACCAGCAGTGGGGTTATTCAAGCCTATCAGCTGGGTGGTAAAGTCTATTACAAAGCAAGTGAAATCGAATGTGCAATGATAAAACTTGTGAAGTAATGGAGGATATAATTAAATTAATTAACCAGGAACTTGATAATAATATTATTGAGAACGAAATCGCTAAGCATAAAGTAGATTTATCAGCACCATTACCACCAAGAGAAGTTGCCTGGGAGATCAAAGCACCTAACTCTGAACAGTTCGAAATCCTTGGCACTTTAGGAAACTTTAGTTTGATTAAAGGTAAAGCGAAATCTAGAAAGTCATTTCTTTTAAGTATGGCAGTTTGTAGCGCCTTGAACGAATTTACTTTTTCAGAGGTTTTCAGGTGCTCTTTATCTAATAAAGACAAAAATATTCTGTTTATCGATACCGAACAATCAGATTGGCATGTTCAAAGCGCAGCTAAACGAATATGCAGGCTCGTAGGCCAGGGATCTCCCAGTAGACTTCATATGTATAAGTTTAGATCTTTGAGCCCTTCAGAGCGGCTTAAATACACAAGAGAGCTTATTTCGAATATTCCAAACTTGGGTCTGGTTATTATTGATGGAATAAGGGATCTCATAACATCTATCAACGATGAAAAAGAGTCCTGTGAGATTGCTTCAAACTTATTGAAATGGTCAGAGGAATTTAATATTCATATTGTTACCATACTTCATGAGAACCCCACTAATGAAAAAGCAAGGGGACACTTAGGGACTGAGCTTTCAAATAAAGCAGAAACGGTAGTTCAAATTGAGGTTGATGCTAACCTTCCTGACATCTCAGTAGTAAAGCCTTTTAGTTGTAGAAATAAACCGTTTGAACCTTTTGCATTCAAAATAGAGGATGGAAGTCCAAGTGTCATCCCAGACTATGATGCTTCAAATAACACAAGGGAGTCATTTAAACTGGATAATGTAGATGATATGATTATCAAAGATCTATTAAGGATCTGCTTTAAAGATGATGATGAGATCAAAAGAGATAAACTTAAAGAACTCATGCAAAATCAACTTAAAATTAAGTTTGGAGATCGCAAGGGAGTTGGGTTAAACAGGGTTGATAAGTTATTAGTCCAATTGAAAGAAAAAGGTGTTATTTCTCAAGATAAGGCACGTAAACCATTCAAATTAAACATATAACGATAACTCATAAGTTTAGGGCCTATATATAGGCCCTTAAACTGATAAATAGATGAGAAGATGAAAAATTATAGATATAAATTAGATGAAACATCAAAGAAATACAGGTGTCCATCTTGTAATAAGATTAGGTTTGTTCGTTTTATAGACAATGAAACAAATCAGCTAGCTGGTGAGCAGTATGGTCGTTGTGACCGTGAGATCGAATGTCAATACTTTTTGTATCCTAAAGACGGGGTTATATCAACAGAGATTCAGTATGTTCCACCTCCACCGAAAGAACCCTCCTTTGTCGATCCTAGTCTTGTGAGTCAATCCATGAAGCAATACGACATCAATCCCTTTGTCCAGTTTCTTTTAAGTAAATATAATAAAGTCATGGTTAATGATACAATACGAAAATACAGAATAGGGACCTCCAAGTTATTTGTTGGATCAGTTGTCTTTTGGCAAATTGACAATCATGGCTATGTTAGGTCTGGTAAAATAATGAAGTATGATAATAAAACGGGGAAGCGTTCAAATCAGTTTTCATGGGTTCACAAAGAAATTAATAGACCACATTTTGAATTAGAACAGTGTCTATTTGGTTTACACTTAGTAACTGATGAGGTAAAAAAAGTCGCAGTTGTTGAGAGTGAAAAAACAGCTATACTTTTTAGTATTGAGCGTCCAGATTATGTGTGGCTAGCCACAGGGTCATTAACTAATTTTAAACCTAAATTATTAGAGCCTGTTAAGGGAAGAATAATCAAAGCGTTTCCTGACAAAGGGGGCTTCGAAAAGTGGAATAAGGTGGCAGATGATTGTAATAACCAAGGATTTAAAATTGAAGTTTCTAGAATTTTGGAGCGGGAGGATGTAAAGAGTGGAGATGATATTGCTGATTACATTGGGGTTGTAGATTATACAGCGGAGGAAATCAAGTTTCATGCACTGGCTAAAAAAAATCCAAACTTAATTAAGTTGGCAAATGAATTTGACCTACTTGATAAAAAAGGGAATAAGCTCAGATATTGAACAACCCCTCTCCATAACCGGAGTAGGCGAAACAATATACAGTGTGGCGGTTGTGTTTAAATAATATGGTTGTCATGTAGTTATAAGTTGTTTAATTGTGTATTGACTATATGAATCATCACAATAATAAATTGCCTATGTTGAAATAAAACAATATTTTACATAAAAATTAATAACCACA
>CAJQKX010000506.1 GCA_905479025.1 uncultured Paraglaciecola sp. | reverse complement strand
TTTGAGTTTGTTATTTCTGTTCTCTCACTAGGTAAGTAATCAAGTTTTGGTGATAAAAACCAAGACCAAAACTCAATTTGAAATTCATTATCAGAAAAATTGATATCATGTAAATTCGTAATAAACATTCCAAATTCCACGTCAGGTGTGGCAGGGACTTCTTCAGCAATAGCAGTGAAAATTAATGCATTAGAAAAGATAACAAACAAAATTGCGTTGTATATTTTTTTCATTGTTTTTGTCTTTAAGTTAAATGTGAAGTTTAATGCTGGTATTTTTGACTTGAGCATTTGTCTCAAAATCATTATCAGCACCGTCAAAGTCTTCTACATCTCTTTCCCAAAAAAATTGAAGGAAGCGATGGTTATTATGTACTGGAATCACTTGTTTTAATTGCCACCCAATACCTTCAGGCCTTGGGAGGTCGTATGTAGAAAATTCATCTGAAATTTCATTATTTCTGTTAACCGATATACCTGCGCTTAAAGTCATTTTTGCTTCAAAGTCTTTCATTAATTCAAATCTCGGATAGTTCTATTTAGACAATTACTGCTAACTTTAATATTAAAATCATCCAACACACAGCTGTTAGAATTAAATTTTTCTAAATTGTTCTGTATAAATATGATACCGGAAATATAATTAAGTTAACCCCCCCTAGTTTAAGGGAGTGCAAATAATTTTTAATAAATGATACGGTATTTAGAGTTTTATGTTTTAAAGAGCGATAATTTTTTAGCCCAGTTAATTATATGTATAAAAATATTATTGGGATTGATAATTTAATGGAGGTTAGTATGTCTAAAAGAACTAAGAATTCAGGTTCGGTTGCCCCTAAAGAGCGTATTAATATTTCTTACAAACCTGCGGTAGGTAATGCTAAAGAGGGCGTTGAGCTTCCCTTTAAATTGCTGGTTTTAGGCGATTTTACACAAAGCACCAACGATGTTTCACTAGAAGATAGAAAGTTAATTAATTTAAATAAAAGTAACTTTTCAGACGTTATGGGTGGTTTAGATCTGAAAGTTAATTTTAGCGTTGAAAATAAAGTGTCAGCAAATAGTGGCGAGTCAATTGATATATCATTCAAAATTAATAACTTAGATGATTTTAAGCCTGATAATATTCTTCAACAAGTTGATGAGTTAAAGCAAATATTACAACTTCGAGATGCTTTGAAAGCATTGAAGGGGCCCATTGGCAATTCACCTCAAATGCGTAAGCAAATCCGTGAGCTTTTAACTAACGAATCATCTCGTGATGAATTAAAACGTGAGTTGGGTTTGTCAGTTAACGAAAAATAAAATCACAATTCAAATTGTGTCTTTGAGGAGTACGAAATGGCAAAAGTAAATTTAAAAGAAAAAAAGTTAATTGCAAATATATTAAGTTTTAGCAAACTTCCAAGTGATGATTATAGTTATGATATTGCGACCCAAGGCTTGCAATCATTACTTTCTAGAGCCCTTGAAGATGGTCAAAACATAGACAATTTACGTGTGGATAAGCGTTATATAGAAGATATTATTGATGAGCTTGATGTAAAGTTAAGTAAGCAAATGGATGCGATTATACATCATGATGTATTTCAGGCCTTAGAATCTCCCTGGAGAAGCTTAAAATTATTGGTGGATAGAACTGAATTTGATGAAAATATAAAGATTGAATTCCTTTCCGTGTCAAAAGAAGAATTGTTAGAAGACTTTGAAGATGCTTCTGACATAACTGAGACAGGGCTGTACCGTAAAGTATATACCGATGAGTTTGGCCAGTTTGGTGGTGACCCTTACGGGGTTGTTATTGGCAATTATTCTATGTCTCCATCAGCACCTGACATTCGTTTATTAACCTATATGTCAAGTTTAGGTGCAATGACTCATGCTCCTTTTATTACCAGCGCCGGTGAAAGCTTTTTTGGTATCGATGACTTTTCGCAATTAGCTGATTTGAAACAATTAGAAGCTATGTTTGAAGGGCCTCAATACCTGAATTGGAGAAACTTCAGAAATAGTGACGATGCACGAAATGTTGGCTTAACTTTACCTAAATTTATATTAAGACCTACCTACGGTGACAACATCCCGGTAAGAAGTTTTAACTATCAAGAAAGTATCGATAATAAGTCAGAGTACTTGTGGGGTAATGCTGCTTTCGCATATGCAACGCGCTTAAATAATAGTTTTGCCCAATACCGCTGGTGTCCTAATATTATTGGTCCTCAGGCAGGTGGTGAAGTTGCAAACTTACCCATAAACATAGTCAATGACAATGGTACAGATAAAGTATTTGGACCTGTCGAAGTAAAAATATCAGACAGAAAAGAGTATGAGTTATCCGAGCTTGGCTTTATTCCATTAACTCTTAGAAAAGACTCTGACAGTGCCGTGTTTTTCTCATCAAACTCTGTTCAAGAGCCTAAAAAGTTCACTAATGATGATGAAGGAAGACAAGCAGAAATTAACTACCGTTTAGGTACACAACTACCGTATTTGTTTATCGTTAACAGATTGGCCCATTACATAAAAGTGCTTCAGCGTGAAAACTTGGGAAGCTGGAAAAGTAGAATAGAGCTTGAAACTGAGTTAAATAAATGGATCCGTCAATACGTTGCGGATCAAGATAACCCTTCAGCAGCCACAAGAAGTCAAAGACCTTTAAGAAAAGCTTCAATTGCGGTTAGTGAAATAGAAACTGAAGCGGGCTGGTATGAAGTGGGCATGGAAGTGACACCTCACTTTAAGTTCATGGGGGCTAGCTTTACGTTATCTCTTACTAGCATATTAGAGCGTGGATAATATCACCTACATAAAATAAGGAACTTAGTAATGCCAACTGAAATTTATATGTCAATAAATGATCCGGAAGGATGTTTAACAGAAGAAGCTTGTTCAAAAGAAAGTATCGGTTCTTTCTTTAAAGCGGATCATGATGAAGAGTCACTGGTACTAGCTTACGATCATAAAGTAAGCGTGCCAACCAACACCTTAACAGGTCAGGTGACAGGAACACGAAAACATGAGCATTTGACCATCACTAAATTCATCGATAAGAGCTCACCTTTGATTTTTAATGAGCTCACCTCGCCTTCGGAGCTTGAAGTTGTTTTAAGGTTTTTTAGAACACCTGATGAAACCAGTGCTGGCGAGCCTGTTGAATATTATAATATCACCCTGCAAAGAGCCAAAATTGTTAGCATTAATACCATATCACCGAACATATTAAATGTTGAAAATGATGGATTAATGCCCTACGAAGAAGTCACGTTCACCTATGGCCTGATCCAAACTGACCATGTAGTTTGCGGTACAACGGCAATAGATGATTGGTCTGGCGAGGGAGGCTAGGTTAGGGGCTTATGAAAAACATTGCTTCTTACTCATTAAGGTGGATATGCATATTTTGCGTATCTGCCTTGAATTTCGGCTGTAGCTATCTACCTGATGATCCATTTCAGCAAACCATGTCCAATGTTCAATTACAGCAAAATGCTGAAACTGATTTTTGGAATGTTAATTTAAAGTCTTGGGATAAATGGAATGTAAATAGC
>CAJQKX010000505.1 GCA_905479025.1 uncultured Paraglaciecola sp. | reverse complement strand
CGAAAAAGCAGCCAAAACTATGAAAGAAGGCAAATGTGGTGAAGGTAAATGTGGCGGCCAAGCTTAATAACTTAGGTTTAGTTAAATGATAAAGGCCGGCTCATGTCGGCCTTTATTTTAGAAAAATTCAGGTGACACATCTAATGATCAATAAACATCTTTCAGGGGTAGGCTTAGGTTTACGCCGAGAAATGCTCAATGAGCTTTTACCTGATATTCCTAGCTCTGTCGATTTTTGGGAAGTGGCGCCGGAAAATTGGATCCCTCTTGGGGGAAAGTATCAGAAAAACCTCAACCAATTTACCTCTGCCTGTAATTTTGTTAGCCACGGTTTATCATTGTCTATTGGCGGCCCTGATACTCTTGATATCAATTTTGTAAAAAAGGTTAAAGCATTCTTAGATAGACATCATATTTTATATTACAGTGAACATTTAAGTTACTGTTCGGGTCAAGGTCACCTGTATGATTTGATGCCTATTCCTTTTACCGAAGAAGCAGTTAAACATGTAGTTGAGCGGGTTAAACAAGTACAAGATATTATTGAGCGGCCGTTGCTATTAGAAAATGTGTCTTATTATGCCGCACCTGGACAAGAGATGAGCGAAGAAGAATTCACACTATCGGTATTGAATGAATCGGGTTGTTTGATGTTATTAGATGTGAATAATATTTATGTTAATTCTATTAACCACGGCTACGATGCCGAAGCTTTCTTGGCCGCTATGCCCAGCGGTAAAATTGTATATGGGCATATTGCAGGGCACTATGATGAAGCTGATGATTTAAAAATTGATACCCACGGTGCAGATGTGATTGAACCTGTTTGGCAATTACTTAAAAAGGCCTATGAGATCCATGGTGTTTTTCCGACTTTGTTAGAAAGAGACTTTAATATACCACCCATTCATGAATTGTTATTAGAAATGGAAAAAATCAGAACTATTCAGCAGCAAGTATCTGCCCAGCACCCGAAACAATTTAGCGCCTAATGACGTCACTGATAAAAACACAACGTGCTTTTATTCAGCATATAAAAAACCCTCAAGCCCATCCATTTGATGGAGAGATCGAAGACCGCCGTTTAAAAATATATCGAGATTTATTTTTTAACAATATTTTGGGTTTTCTCAGTTCAGGATTTCCTGTCTTAGAGAGTTTATATTCAGAACAACAATGGCAAGTATTGGCGCGAAAGTTTTTTATTGAACATACATGCCGCTCTCCTTACTTTATTGATATCAGTAAGGAATTTGTCGAATACCTAAGCAGTGAATATGCATTAACCGAGAGTGATCCGGTCTTTATGCTCGAATTAGCACATTACGAATGGCTGGAGTTAGACGTTAGTGTGCGCCAATCGAGTCAAATAGCTAATGTTTGGGACGGGCATTCACAGGTAATCCAAGTTCAGATGTCAGACTTAGCAAGCTTGGTCAGTTACCAATATCCGGTTCATCAAATAAGTTCTGATTTTAAACCTACACAGACTAATGAAGTGGTGTATCTAGTGATTTATCGAGATGCCACAGACGATGTGAATTTCACACTCGTTAATGCTGTATCTGCGCACTTGTTAAGTATAATTGCGCAACAAGGAGTGGCCAGCATTGACTTCCTTAGTAAAACGATGATTGCCGCCATGCCGCAACTTGACGTTCAACAAATCACCGAGTCACTTCAACAAGTGCTAAAGCAGTTATTAAAACAAGAAATATTATTTCCGGTAGACGAATAAATCTTACATCTTTACCTGATATCTTTGTTGACTGAATTTATTCGATAATAAGGATAGCAAGCTTCGCACTTAACGTTTTAAATTGCAGCAATATATTTCCCTGTTAGCGCCATACAGCTCCAGAATTTTTGGATAGTTATCACGGGCATAGCTTTTTAGGGCTATCAATTTATTAAGCTATGGATTAATATCTGGATTCAAATTTAGTTGTTTTTAAGGGTGTTTCCCCTTTGAGTCTGGAGTGCAGTAATGCAAGATAGTAACAGTCCACACGACCCATTTAATTGGGGCTATTTGTTTGCCGCCTTAGGCGTTCTGTTAGCATTACCATTAATGCATGTCATACTGGGTTGGTTCGTTTTTTACCTATAATATCCGCAACTACTCTTTTTAACCTTATTAATTTATGGGGAAATTCGTGCCCGCCGAATATATAAAATCGGTTATTAAAACCGTTCCTGATTATCCTAAACCTGGGATCATGTTTCGTGATGTTACCTCGGTTTTAGAAGATCATAAAGCCTACTCAGCCAGTATTGAAATATTATTGAAGCATTATGCGCCAATGGGTTTTGATAAAGTTGCGGGTACTGAAGCTCGTGGATTTTTGTTTGGTGCGCCTTTAGCCATTGAATTAGGGATCGGATTTATTCCGGTGCGTAAGCCAAATAAACTGCCTCGCGAAGTGATAAGTGAAAGTTATGAACTTGAATACGGTACTGATTGTCTAGAAATCCATAGGGATGCAGTAAAACCCGGCGAGAAAGTATTGATGATGGATGATTTGTTGGCAACTGGCGGTACTATGATCGCTACGGCTAATTTGATCAGGCGCTTGGGCGGTGTGGTTGAACACGCTGGTTTTGTTATTTCATTACCAGAACTTGGTGGTAATCAAAAACTTATCGATTATGGTGTTACCAGTTTTTCTATTTGTGAATTCGACGGTGAGTAACTAAGTAAATGAGTTATCAAGTTTTAGCTAGAAAATGGCGACCTAATCGTTTTGGCGAATTAGTAGGGCAAGAACATGTCGTTACTGCCATTTCTAATGCACTTGATAATAATAGACTGCACCATGCTTATCTGTTTACTGGTACGCGGGGTGTAGGTAAAACCACCATTGCTCGGATTTTTTCAAAAAGTTTAAACTGTGAACAAGGTCTAAGTGCTAAACCTTGTGGTCAATGCAGTACTTGTAAAGAAATCGAAAACGGCAATTTTATTGATTTACTTGAAATAGATGCTGCGTCTCGTACAAAAGTGGAAGACACTCGAGAGTTGTTAGATAACGTTCAATATAAACCCAGTCGTGGACGTTATAAAGTCTATTTAATAGATGAAGTGCACATGTTGTCGAAGCATAGTTTTAATGCTTTGCTGAAAACCCTCGAAGAGCCGCCGCCTCACGTTAAATTTTTGTTGGCGACCACTGATCCACAAAAACTACCCGTTACGATTTTATCCCGTTGTTTACAATTTAATCTTAAAGCCCTGTCTCGTTCACAAATTTGCCAGCAGTTAAGCTTTGTACTTGGCGAAGAAGGCATTGTATTTGACAAAGACGCGCTCAACCAGCTTGCGAGAGCTGCCCAAGGTAGTATGCGCGATGCGTTAAGTTTGACAGATCAAGCCATCGCTCAAGGTAATGGTGTAGTTGGGATACAAACAGTCACCGATATGCTGGGGCTAATGGATAAAAACCAAGTGCTCAAACTGGTTCATTCCTTGGTGAAAAAAGACAGCGGCAAAGTCATGCAGCAAGTCGAATTGATGGCTAACCAGGCTCCCGACTATGGGTTGGTCTTGGCTGAAATTATGAGCCTGCTGCACCAAATTGCTCTGACACAATTTGTGCCCGATGCATGTAAATTAGAAACGATTTCTGCCAGAGCTATTTTCCAATTGGCCAAATCTGTACCTGCTGAACAAGTTCAATTACTCTATCAAATTGCCCTGACAGGTAAAAAAGACTTACCCCATGCTGCCGATGCCAGGACAGGGCTGGAAATGACATTGTTGCGCATGCTGGCTTTTTGTCCGAATAATGTAAAGTTAGACGCACTAGACATCGTTGCCTTAACTCAAGATGTTGAAGGGGGTTTTAAACAACCCACCAGTCAAATAATAGACAATGTCACATTAGGAACGTTATCTACTGATCTCACAACACATAACTCTGATGAGATGAAAAACCAAAGCGCTACACTAGTTGAATCTGGTGTTGAATCTTCGGGTCAACAAAGCGAACCAGGTGAAGTCATAGCTGAAAATAATCCTGTGCTTGATGAAACGTTAAGTGCTGAGCCTTCATCTGAACTTTTACCCGAGCTTTCACCCGAGCTTTCACCCGAGCTTTCACTCGAGCTTTCACCCGAGCTTTCATCTGAACCAAATCAAGATCAAAGTAGATTACAGGATGGACAAGGAAAATCTTCGGACGCTGAATTATTTGCTCAGCAGGAAGATATTATGGAACAGGCAGAAAATTTTGGTCATCAACCAATAGATTATGACCAATATCAACCCGTTTCGTTGGAAGAACAACGCCATGGAGGTTTTGACATTGAACATCACACATCGGGTTATAAAAATGATGCAATACAAACACAGATCCCTCAGGCACATCCTCATCAGCAAACTGATACAAAACCAAATACCTCTACCGCTGATTTAATAGCACTTCGTAATAAGCTTAAACAAAGCCAACGTGAAGCGGGGGAAGGGGCTGAACAGGTAAAAAAGTCTGAAAGTTTTACACCATTCAATTTAGCTTCGATCCGTAATCAAAACCAAGAAGCTGAAATTAAAGCTGATGTGGCCAATGATAAAAAGCCAGGTCAGGATATTCCCCCATCAGCATCTATTTCGGAACCACAAATTTCATCTTCCAGTGTAGACCATGAAACAGATGATTTACCGCCATGGTCAGTTGAAAACGAGTCACCAGTTTCAGCAGCGGTTACCCCCTTAGTTACCCCTTCTGCTCCAACTTTGCTAACACCCATGAACAGTCCTTTTTCAGCAGAAAAAACGTTACAAGAAACTGAGTATTTCGATTCTTATGCTCATTTAGATGAAGATAATGTTGGCGATGTCACCTTAGAGGTATCAGCTTTTTTGCCTAACAAACAAAAAGTCCAAAAAGCGTTACAAATTGATGGATGGAGTAGGTTGATTGAAGATATGCAAGTGACCGCATTGACAAAACAATTAGCTTTACACTCTACTTTTAATAAACAAGGTAACACCGTTAGATTGATACTTTTAGAAACAAAGGCACATCTTATTTCAGATACAGCTCAGCAACAGCTCAAAGATGCCCTTTGTTTAGCACTTAATGAGCCTATTGAACTTGAAATTGAGCTTGGAAAACCCATTAACTCCCCATATGCCTTGCAATTAAAAGTGAATCAAGTGCGTAATGAATATGCCCGAGAAGTGGTGAAAAGTGATCCCGGCATTCAATTGTTACAAAAACAGTTTGCTGCCAAGATAGACAAACAAAGTATTCAAGCTAGATAGACGGCCAAAATTAAATATTTATTTTACACAAAGAGAGACAGATTATGATGAAAGGTGGAATGGGTAACATGATGAAGCAGGCGCAACAAATGCAAGAGCGCATGCAAAAAAACCAAGAAGAGTTAGCTAAAATGGAAGTCACAGGTGAG
>CAJQKX010000504.1 GCA_905479025.1 uncultured Paraglaciecola sp. | reverse complement strand
TGAGCTAAACCCGGTTATCCAGGAAAGGATCCCCACCTGGGAGATAGAACAAAAAAATACAATATCCGACTCACCACCGGAGTACGTTATATCAAGTTTACAAGATACAGTGCAGGGCTTAACTGAACGTCTTGAAAAGTGGGATATCAGCTGCCGATTTTCGCTTTGTTTAAGGTATCAGTTAAGAAATCGTCCAAAAGTTTTGAAGGTATTTGAGCAGGTACATAAGGTTTTGGTCAAAATATTAAGACTATGAACTATTATGATGTATTCATCGGTAGTTATTAACAACTATTAAAAATTAATAGTGCACAACAGAATTGCCAAACTAATAGTAACTAAAAAGTGAATTTTAAGTAAATATGACAACAGAGTTAACATTAAAAACAGGATCTGGAAAAGACTATGTGGTTGAGCTTCCAGTACCTAAGCCCAATCTTGATAGTAAGTTTGTATTTGCATTTGCAAAAGGTGGTAGCACTTTACTGGACAATTTAATTTCGGTCTATTGTCAGCAAGTCAATGTGCCAACCTTTTCGTTATTTAATCAAGCATTTGGCCAAGGACTTACCACAGGGGAGCTTGGCAATGAGGCACTACCTTGCTTTGAACAAAGCGGCACAATATTCACGGGTTTTCGGCATTATCCATATTTTGAGCTGGATATTTGTAAAAATAAGGCGATTTGGTTAGTTAGGGATCCCAGAGACATGGCGGTATCAATGTTTTATTCAGTGGCTAAAAGTCATGTAATACCCAAGGGTAATAAGAGACTTGGAAAGCTCAGGCAGGAAAGCCAACAGTTTGCAATTGATGCATTTGCACTGAAGCGTATCGATTCTTATGTTGGACAATTTAAGCGCTATAGAGCCAAATTGGCTGACAAGAATGTGACAATCTATCGCTACGAAGATGTTATCTATAAAAAAATTGACTGGTTTAAACAGGTCATTGAAACGTTAGGTATTGAGTTTAACCGCGCGCTATTAGAACAAGTGGTCGCAAAATTTGATGTTATTCCAAGCAAAGAGCAAGAAGAGCAGCATATCCGCCAAGTGCATCCTGGCAATTACAAACAAAAGTTGCAGCCCGAAACCATTGACAAAATGAATGCAAAAGCGGCGGAGTTTTTAGGTTTTTTTAATTATGAAGCATAAAGAGCTACTTCCTAAAAGCTTAATCATTAATGTGTGTTTTCCGCGTTCTGGTCATCGCTTTTTACGCGAGTTATTGCTTAAAGTATTTGGCTCATCTTTCAAGTGTGTTCCATATAATCCAGAGCAGGTTAGTTCGCTAACGCAACAGCAGCAGATGTCCCTCGCTCATGCTAACTATATAAAATTTCATGATTTTGCATTGGAGGGTCCAGCGATGTTAAATAGTATAATGGTTGAAAATCGTCGATACTTATTGCAGGTCCGTCATCCCTTGTTATCAATTATTTCCTATTATGAGTTTGCACTCAAACATGGAGATTTAATAGAGGATAGTCCTTCAAGTTGGCAGCAATTTATGCATTCAAAACTAGCCTACTGGCGCGGTTTTGTGGATACATGGAGGAGTATGATAACTGAAAACAATCCTCTCGCTTTAGCAATTAGTTATGAAGACTTAACTGATGACCCTTATCAAGCATTATTGAAAGCAGTGGAATTTGTGTCAGCATCTAAAGTCACTAATACTGACTTTATTCATGAGGCTTTGGATAAGGTTTACTTTATGCAATATAATAATGATCCAACTAGTCTAAAGAGTGCAATTAGGCAACCTGAACAATTTCGTTATTTCGACCTTAAGCAATTTTCGGACTTGGAAGCTTCTTTAGTAGACGAATACTTAATACCATTAGCAATGGATGTTAGATTTTCCTAATGGGATTTAGTTTTCTCTATCCAGGCTGCATGCGACTCGAGCAGCAATATTCAAAGCGTTCTCTTTTACAACTCCAATTAACACCTGTTTCTATTCTAAAGCAGACCCCAAAGGTTAGTATTGTTGTGCCTTCTTATCATCAGGGACAGTTTTTGCGTGCAACTCTTGAGTCGATATTCTTACAGCAATATGAAAACTTAGAAGTTATTGTGGTTGACGGTGGATCAACTGATAACTCCGTAGAGGTGATTAAGGGGTTTGCAGATCAAATAGATTGGTGGGTTAGTGAACCAGACAACGGCCAAACTCATGCTATTAATAAAGGCTTTGAACAAGCTACGGGGGAGATATTGGCTTGGTTAAACTCTGATGACCTTTTACTTCCTGGTGCAATCGCATCTGCAGTTAATCGATTAACTGCCTCAGATAAGATAGATGTGGTTTACGGTCAACGTATCTTGATTGATGAAAATGGCCACAATATTGGGCAATGGCTTGTCTCAAATAGTCACGGTAGTGTTTTGCCGTTTGCAGATTTTATCCCCCAAGAAACGCTTTTTTGGCGGTGCGAAGCTTGGAATTGTGTAGGTGCTCGATTAGATGAGTCATTCGAGTTTGCCATGGATTGGGATTTACTTTTGCGTTTCAAAAAAGCCGGACTTAAATTTGCGATGATAGACAGGTTTATGGGCGCCTTTAGATTTCACCCTGCTCAAAAGACCGTGACTGCAATTGAACATACTGGCTTTGTGGATATGGAACGGCTTCGTCAGCGTTGGGCCAATGAACATGGGAGACATCACTACTCTAAACGTTTTATGCAGGTTCAATTGATCCACTTTTTAATTAAGACTCGACTGAAAGAATTTATTTGGAAGTTGCGGGGTAGCGGTAATGACTGAACCTTTGGTAACGGTGGTTGTGCCTTCCTATAATCAAGGTCAGTTTCTTGATGCCACCTTAAGTTCAATTTTTTCCCAGTCAGTTCTTGTTGAAGTATACGTTATGGATGGCGGCTCAACTGATGTCAGTGTGGATGTCATTAAAAAATGGTCACATCGATTAGCAGGTTGGCAAAGCCAAGCAGACAATGGCCAAGCGGCAGCTATTAATGCAGGAATAAAACTTGGTAAAGCGCCTTATGTTTGTTGGTTGAACTCAGATGATATTTTTATTAAAGACGGTTTAACACATTTATTGGCGGCACTGCGAACTACAGCAGCACCTGTTGCTTATGGAGGGTGTTGGCACATCGACGAGGTTGGCAAAAAGGTAACTCGATACCTAACTATGCCATTTTCGCGCCGGATGTTAGCCAATTACTGTTTTATTGCTCAACCCTCATCATTAATCAGGCGAGATGTGTGGGAGGCTTTTGGTGGCTTAGATGAATCACTTCAGTTCGCAATGGATTTCGATTTATGGTGGAAATGTTATTTACACGGGGGTGACTTTACTTATGTTCGTACTTTTTGTGCCGCGAATCGCCTACACCAAGATACTAAGACTCACAATAATATTGAATCCCATTATGAAGAGTCGATGCAGGTAGTGCTCAAACATTACGGGAAGATTCCGATTAAATGGCTGTTATTGTTGCCAATTATGAGAGTTATAAGACGTATGGCTGCTTCTCGCTACCGTTAATTATTAACAATTGCCAACTAGCTATGTATTATTTCCTTTTCAAAACTGCACCCATTCGTAGGGTGCGCTTATTTATACCATTATTCAGCTAATAAAATGATACTACCATTAGGCATTTTGGCCTTGTGCCAAATGGCAGTGGTCATTGATATTCTGATTTTGATATCCTTATTAGGCTTGGTAAGTCTTTTGGCAACGCACATTCTTCAAAGATGCAGGACACTTTCTCAGAGTCTGACATGCCGGATAGTTTTAAACGTCACATCAAAGATGATCTTATTCCCATTGATATTAGCGATAAATGTAACGTTTCCCAAAATCTATAAAGATTGTTTGCAGTGTTAGATTCAAAAAATATAAGGTTGAATTTTAATGTCGCTGTAAATTAGAACGCCAGAGACAGGTTCTTTAACTTATCCTAAACATACGATAATTCGTCCTAAGTAAGATTTAGAGAAACAATCTTTTGCTATATAAAACAGCTTGAAACATGCGTATAATATGTTCTTTTAAAAAGAGCTGTCTCTATTAAACTCGCTATCGTGATTCCAGCAAAAAATGAATCAAAAACCATTGTTCAAGTCATAACAGAGGTTAAGCGCTGCTACGTGTGTGATATCATTGTGGTGGATGACGCCAGTGAAGACAATACTGCACAATTGGCCAAAGTTAATGGTGCTATGGTTCTGCCTCATGTAGAGTCTAAAGGTGCTTGGTTGGCAACTCAGACAGGCATAAGATATGCTCGTAAAAACGCCTATGATATGACTGTCACTATGGATGCGGATGGCCAACATCGTGCTGCAGATGTGGGGGAATTGTTATCTGCGGCCAGAGGTGATTGTGATGTGGTTGTAGGGGCTTGTGTTGAGAGAGGCTCATTTAGCAGAAGGTTTGCCTGGACACTTTTTAAAAGGTTGACCGGCATAAGCATATTTGACATTACTTCTGGTTTTAGGCTTTATAAAAACACTGCTATGGATGTTCTATCTAGTCGTCAGGCATCATTGTTAGAGTACCAAGACATGGGGGTATTATTGATGTTGCGCTCAGCGGGACTTAAGATCGAAGAAGTACCGGTGCAAATGCCACTCAGAGAGTTTGGGATTTCCAGAATATTCTCATCTTGGAGTAAAGTAGGTTATTACATGTTTATTACACTTTTTTTATGCCTAGTGAAGGCGGTACCAGAAAAGACAAGTCGTTTTACTAACCGATTAAAACAAGGGCTTTAATGAGTACTCCACAAATTATTTCCTCAGTTCTCGCACTTTCAGTTGGTATCGGTATTTTTTGGATGGTACGAAAAGACCACTTGATTACTCGAGATGGCTTAAAGTGGATAGTGATTTCTTTGGGTATATTAATTTACGGTTTTTTCCCTCAGCTTAATGATGTGATTGGACTTAAATTAGGTATTGCTTACCCACCTATAATTCCGTTACTCATTGGTTTTGCATTGGTGCTTATAAAATTGTTAATTGCCGACATAGAGCGGGCAAAAATGCAAGTGACATTAAATCGTTTAGTGCAACGTTTGGCAATGTTAGAAACTGACATAAGCCAAAATAAAAAGTAGTTTTGCATACAAAATTGGCTAGTAGGCTAATCGGTGGAATCTATTTCTTGTATGGCTGAAGTAAGTGTGCCTATAGTTTTAAGCGAGAGTTTATGCATGCTAGACATAACCTTCTAACCACTGATACGGGTATTCCTGTTGCTTAAACTTATTATCAAGAATATCTCTTGGTTATTTAGCGAAAAGTTACTTTCCATGCTGGTTGCTCTTGTAACTATGTGGGTGTTGGCAAGACACTTAGGACCAGATGATTTTGGCACACTGAATTATCTGTTAGCCATTATTGCTATGTTAGGGCCAATTGTAGTCCTAGGCCTTAATTCGATTGTTGTTCGTGAGCTGAACAATCAACCCCAGTCTAACGATAAAATTATTTCTACTGTTATTTGCTTTCGATTGATTGGCGCATTGATTGGCGCATTTTTGTATTTTTGCTTTGCTTATTTTTCTGATGGTATTTCAGATGTTGATGAAGTGGCTTTATATATATTAGGCTTTGCCAGCATTTTTAAAGGGTTAAACGGCTTAGAATTTTGGTTTCAAGC
>CAJQKX010000503.1 GCA_905479025.1 uncultured Paraglaciecola sp. | reverse complement strand
CTTTAATCGGACCTGTGCCTACAGAAAACAAAATCAAACCAACAAGGAAGGTCGT
Source organism: uncultured Paraglaciecola sp. (assembly GCA_905479025.1). Next base: position 3,584 of record CAJQKX010000503.1, on the reverse strand, counting down.
AATATTGGCATCTAATATGGTTGAAAACGCACTATCATAGCCATGATGAATAGCCTGCTGAGGACTTCGCCCATCTTTCACCTCTTCCCGTATTCGCTCGAATATCAGTACATTAGCATCAACTGCCATGCCTACGGTTAACACTATTCCAGCCATACCAGGCAATGACAGTGTGGCGCCAGGAACCATCGACATAATACCGATGATCATGACTAAGTTAAGCGTTAATGCAATGTTGGCAACAAAGCCAAATTTTTTGTAATAAATCAGCATAAATATGAGCACTGCAATAAAGCCATAAATAATAGCCTTTGTTCCTAAGTCGATATTCTCTTGACCTAAACTGGGTCCAACGGTGCGTTCTTCAATAATTTGAATCGGTGCAATCAAAGCTCCCGCTCTTAATAATAGGGCCAAATCATAAGCTTCTTGTGGAGAGTCTAATCCGGTCGTTTCAAATTGATTTCCAAACACACCGTTTATCGTTGCCACACTGATGACTCGCCTTTCCTCTTCAAAAATCAGCTTTTCGTCTTCGTCTCGCTCACCCGTGGCTTTAAATTCGATAAAGACCACCGCCATAGGTTTACCCACAGCTCGTTTAGTGAAGTTGAGCATCTTAGCGCCACCTTTGGAGTCAAGCGAAATTGACACCTTTGGCATACCATATTGATCCACACCGCTATTGGCATCGATAATTGAACTACCGGCTACTATGACTTTTTTCTTGAGTAATTGTGGGCCACCTTTGTCATAAGGTAACAATTCAGAACCGGCAGGTACACGACCATTGATTGCATCACGCACGTCATTTTCAATATCAACTTCACGGTATTCTAAGGTCGCAGTCGCATTAAGAATTTCTTTTGCTTTAGCTGTATCTTGGATACCAGGCAATTGCACGACTATCCGGTCTGGTCCTTGTTTTTGTACCGTAGGCTCAGCAACACCCAACTGGTTTACACGATTACGGATAATCGTGATGTTTTGTTTTACCGCGTAATCGCGAGACTCAGCCAGTTTTTGCTCAGACATGCTGGCGAAAATAACTAAGCCGCTTCTTTCAACAAAAACCAAATCTCGATTACGATTTTTTAGGAAGAACTCTGCCGAATCTAAGGTTTCTTGGTCACGGAAATAAATTTCTACACCATCATCCAATTGTTTTACGGTACGGTAACGGATGCCTTCTTCGCGCAACGCAGTGCGAAAATCTCCCACCATATCTTCTAAATTTTTAGACAGGGCCGATTTCATATCCACTTCCATAAGAAAATGCACACCACCACGTAAATCTAGGCCAAGTTTCATTGGCGTACCACCCAAGCTTTCTAGCCAAGCTGGCGTGTCAGGCGCTAAGTTCATTGCCACAAAATAATCATCGCCTAAGGCTTTTTGGATTTTTTCACGAGCAATTAACTGAGTGTCAGGATCATTTAATCGAACGAGTATCAGTTCGTTTTCAAGCACAATACTTTTGCTAGATATATTTGCAGCTGCAAGCTCGGCAGTCACTTTTTCAACTACATCAGCATTGACAACTGCGTTCTTACCCGCAGATATTTGCACTGCATGATCTTCGCCATACAAATTTGGAGTGGCATACAAAGCACATAGGCCGACCACAAAGATCACCAAAAAGTACTTCCATAGCGGAGTTTGATTTAACACAAGAAATTCCTTCCGTTCTTCCAATAAAAAAGGGGCTTAAACGCCCCTATTCGATATCTATATTTAGATGGTTTTCATAGTGCCTTTAGGCAAGACCGCTGAAACAGCAGATTTTTGAATAACAATGTTAGTCGTGTCATTCAAACCTATTTCGATAAAGTCTTTTTCATCAGAAACTTTTACAATTTTACCGACCATTCCACCTTGAGTCAGAACTTCATCCCCCTTACTTAGGGAGGTGACTAAGTTTTTATGCTCTTTGACACGTTTGGCTTGTGGACGATACAGCATAAAGTAAAAAATTAAACCAAACACACCCAGCATGATCAACATTTCAAAACCGCCACCAGCAGCTCCACCGGCATCTTGTGCGTAAGCATTGGATATAAATAAACTCATAATTTCCCCTAATTTCTGTAAATTTTAATTATGTTATTGCCAGCTAGTCTTTTAACTGAGGCACTGGCATCTCTTTTTGTGCGTAAAATTCGGTAACAAATGCATCGAGTTTGTTAGCGGCAATGGCATCACGCAAGCCTTGCATTATACGTTGGTAATAACGCAAGTTATGGATAGTATTTAAACGTGCGCCAAGTATCTCATTACATTTGTCCAAGTGGTGTAGATATGACCGAGAATAGTTTTTACAAGTGTAACAATCACATTTTTCATCTAATGGACCAATATCGGTTTTATGTACCGCATTACGAATTTTAACCACACCGCTGGTAATAAACATATGGCCATTACGCGCATTACGCGTAGGCATGACACAATCGAACATATCAATTCCACGGCGAACAGCCTCGACGATATCTTCAGGCTTACCTACCCCCATCAAATACCGTGGTTTATTTGCAGGAATTTGGTTTGTAGTATGATCAAGCACCTTGATCATTTCGTCTTTTGGCTCACCTACCGATAATCCACCTATGGCATAACCATCAAAACCAATATCCTCTAAACCCGCCAAGGATATATCACGCAGGCCTTCGTACATACCACCTTGGATGATGCCAAATAGTGCAGATGGATTATCGCCATGTTCGTCTTTACTGCGTTTAGCCCAGCGTAGCGATAACTCCATTGAAACCCTAGCTTCACTTTCAGTGGCTGGATAAGGCGTGCACTCGTCAAATATCATTACTATATCTGAACCTAAATCTCGCTGCACCTGCATAGACTTTTCTGGCGTAAGCAGGATCTTTTCACCATTAATGGGTGAACGGAACGTAACACCGTTTTCGGTTATCTTGCGCAGGTCCCCTAAGCTAAACACCTGAAAACCACCTGAGTCAGTCAGTATAGGTTTGTCCCAGTGCATAAAATCATGTAAATCACCGTGTTGTTTGATGATGTCTGTACCCGGCCTCAACATTAGATGGAAAGTATTGCCCAAGCAAATATGTGCGCCTGTCTCATCCAACTCTTCAGGCGTCATACCTTTTACCGTACCGTAAGTACCCACTGGCATGAAAGCCGGTGTTTCTACTACCCCGCGGTCAAAAATCAAACGGCCACGGCGAGCTTTACCGTCTGTATTATCTAATTCAAATTTCATTGATTTATCTCAGCTTACCGAAATCAGTCCGATGACGAAACTGGGCTGTTACAATTAATACAGACATATCTGAATACACTGTATTTTTTAACAAGCCATGCTTAAAAACGATGCGGGATTATATACGAATCAGTCAAAGGTTTGAAATTTATACTGGGTAAATTTGAGCTTGATAAATATTACGCACAATCTTTGTCCGTATTCTGCATTAAAAAGGCCTTAAAATGGTCAACTAAGAACTCTTAAACAAAGAAGTTTATGAAATACATAGTGATAGCTTGGTTTTGTTACCCTACATTACCTTATTTGGTTACCAACTTAATAGTATTTAACAATATCGCCACTCGTAATG
>CAJQKX010000502.1 GCA_905479025.1 uncultured Paraglaciecola sp. | reverse complement strand
CATAGACGTTTTGATTTAAATAAACAAACAGCCATATATGATCCACAAGCTGTGTTTAGGCATAGATGGTTAGGTGGTGGCAATTAATAATATTGGTGATTTGGGATCCGATAAGGTCAATTTGGTGTGGTTAAAACGGGACTTACGGCTCAGGGATCATGAAGCCTTGTTCAATGCTTCAGCTGACGCTAACCCGATATTGCTTACCTACGTAATTGAACCTATATTATTGAATGATCCTCATTATGATGTCCGTCATTGGCGTTTCATTTGGCAATCTTTACAAGATATTAATCAACAGCTTGCCCCTTTTAATTGTCAGTTACTGATCATGCAGGGCGAAGCCACCGCTGTTTTTTCAGAAATATTAAAGACTCTCACGATCCAACATATCTACAGTTATCAGGAAATTGGTTTAAGTAATACTTTTGAGCGAGACAAAGCGGTGCAGCAATGGTGCGATTCAAATGCTATTCAATGGTCAGAATTCGGTTATGGGGCTGTTATCCGTGGGTTAACTCAGCGCGATGATTGGGATAATAACTGGCAAAAACGTATGCGCCAACAATGTTTTGACCGACCATTGGAAGATATCAATTTTGTTGCTCAAACGCACTCGGTGTTTCAACTGCAACAGCCTGATATACCTGAAAAATGGCAAACACCCGCTCCTCAATTTCAAGCGGGGGGAGAAAAACGTGCATGGTATACGTTGCATCATTTCTTTGCTGAGAGGGGGAGGGAGTATGCTTATTCCATTTCTTGCCCGACAGCCAGCCGTAAATCATGTTCAAGGTTGTCTCCTTATTTAGCATGGGGAAATATCAGCCTTAGGCAGGTGTATCAATTTACGCTAAGCAATTGGCAAAAAAAGGGCTGGCGAAGGTCACTGGTGGCTTTCACTTCAAGATTGCATTGGCATTGTCACTTTATGCAAAAATTTGAGAGTGAAATTGAGATGCAATTTCGACCCGTTAATCGAGCCTATGAAAAATATCAATATGATCAAAGCGAATTAGCCATAGCCAACATTAAGGCATGGAAGCAAGGTCAAACTGGCTTTCCATTAATCGATGCCTGTATGCGCTGTTTACATCAAACTGGGTACGTGAATTTTCGGATGCGCTCCATGTTAGTGAGTTTTTTGTGCCATCAACTCGACGTCGACTGGCGCGCTGGCGTGACACATTTAGCTAAGTTATTTTTAGACTTTGAACCGGGTATTCATTATCCACAATTTCATATGCAAGCCGGTATCACTGGTATCAACTTAATTCGATTGTATAACCCGATTAAACAGTCCCAAGAAAAAGACCCCAAAGGTGATTTTATTCGAAAGTGGTGTCCGGAACTTATAGAATTACCCACAGAGTTGATCCATCAACCTTGGCAACTAACACAAATGGAACAGCAGATGTATGATGTTAAAATGGGCGTTGATTATCCCATACCTATTATTGATTTTGAAGCAAGTTCAAAAGCTGCCAGAGACAAATTATGGGCGTTCCAGAAACGTGATGATGTGCAAGCAGAGGGACGACGAATATTGAGACGCCATACTCTGCCAAATCGTCCCAAGAATATGTAACTTATTTACCAGCACCAAACCAATTTGTATGATATCAATATTTTGTCTGTAGTATAACACCTCTAGATAAGGAGTCTCCTTTTGAATATTGAATTGACAAAACCACCACAATTTTCCAAGCCCTCTTTATTCGACATGTTACGAGAGGTTAGAGCACCTTTTGAATTTGCTTCGGTTGCACTTCATTTTCATGCATTAAGACAAGCACCTAGAGGTAATGGACGAGCTGTGTTGTTAGTGCCGGGTTATTTAGCTGATGATCACTCTATGCGTCCACTCGGTGCCTACCTTAAGTATCTTAATTATGATGTCTATTACACCGAGTTAGGTCGAAATATGGGCAAGATCAACACTGATATGATGCGATTGGGTGATCGAGTTGAATCTGTATCACAAAGTGTAGGTGGTGAAAAAGTAACGTTAATCGGTTGGAGTCTCGGTGGCGTTCTTACCCGAGAAGTCGCACGCTTATTCCCTGATGTAGTTCAAGAAGTAATAACTTTGGGGACACCTATAGTAGGTGGCCCCAAATTTACTTCAGTTGGTAAACGATATGCTAAGCGAAATAATATTGATTTAGATGAGTTTGAACTGGACGTACATCAACGCAACTCTATCGGTTTGACTCAGCCCGTCACTTCAATTTATAGCAAATCTGATGGTGTAGTTGCTTGGCAGGCTTCAGTCGATAAATACAATCATCAAGCTATTAATATTGAAGTCAATGGCTCTCATATGGGATTGGGCGTTAACCCAAAAGTGTGGCTGACCATTGCTGACGTACTAGGAAGCTGATTCGTTTCAGGATGGTCGTAAGGTATGCACCTATCTTCAGATGCATATGGTGTGTCTTTAGCCAGAGATCATAATTGTTACTGGATTATCGTGTTCAATTTTCTCTGCTCAATGTGATTTCGTAACGCTAATATGAATAATACCAGTCGGCGCTCACTATAAAATAGATTCGCTGGCATAAAATAAGTGACTTTAGTGTGCAGAACGTTCCCTCACCATTGATGTATGATTGAGGCTAAAAATTGTTGTGGGATGTTTTTTACATCAATGATATACCGCTTTTGTCTAGAATAGTTGGGTGCTGCAGGTATATTTTGAACATTATTTTCAACGTAAAATACCTAAATTATTAAAAGCTGTTTTGGTTTTTAATGCGTTGATTCAATACAAGTTTGATAAAGCGTACACACTTAATATAAAGCCTGTTGAAAGCTAGGGGGCACACGCATCCAATTTGAGACATTGAACGTTAACAAAACCTTACAAGTTACTGCTGAGCAAAGACCTAAAAAAGTGATCATCTTTGCTCTATTTATTGTTATACACTGTTAAATAGATTAATAGCGCAGGAATTTTTCTTAATATGTTATCTCGTTTATCCACATTGATTATTCTGTTTACACATTTTGTGGTGCTTATGCTGACGTTTCCTGCTGCTGCACAATACCGCGGTGCAGATCGCCCACGTATCGTTGTGGTTCAGAGAATAAGTTTTGAATATGAAACTTCAAAGGTAGAGGCTGTAGGTTCAGCGCAAGCAAGACGTTCCGTGACACTCTTTGCGAGTGTCTCAGATGAAGTCACATCTGTAAACTTTGCACCGGGACAGACTGTAAAAAAAGATGAGGTTTTACTTGAGTTAGACAGTGGGTTACAAGATGTCAATATGCAGCGAGCAGAAATTGAGTTGGAAGACGCCCACAAAAATCTTAACAGGGCTAAAAATAGCTTTAAAAAAGGTGCGGTTACTGAGCGTGAAGTTGATAATGCTAACACAATATTTAGATTGGCTGGTGTTTCGCTACTAGAAGCGAAAAAGAATAAAGAAGATCGCTTAGTGCGTGCACCTTTTGACGGCATTGTGGGTTTAACTGATGTTGAGGCTGGGGATCGTATCACCCCACAAACTGAAATAACTACCTTAGATGACAGAACCAGACTTTTTGTGAATTTTGTTCACCTGAATTAGCGGTATCTTATTTGATGGAAAAACCTATGGTTCAATTGC
>CAJQKX010000501.1 GCA_905479025.1 uncultured Paraglaciecola sp. | reverse complement strand
ACAAAATACGTTGTGAACGGGAGTTATTTAAATGGTGAACTACAATCATCTAGCCTTCCTTAATAAAAAAGTTGTTTGTATTTTATACACGTAGACCTTGGCTAAGACCACCTTATTTATTAATGTATACAATTCAACTTTTTCTAACGCCTCAAACCCACCCGTTCACCTGCTTCTATAATTTGCTGCTTTATCCATTGCCACAATTGTGGATTAGCCTTTTCAATAGCAGAGTTTTTAAGCAATATTTGGCTAACAGAAATATCGTGATCAATCCAGCTTTGGCAGCCGTTATAAAGGTTCTGTATCACAGGCATTAACCTGTCTATTGCTTTCGCAAATTGCGCTTCTGGTGTTTTAGCTTGTTCAAATTCCATCCAGAGTTTGAGATAGTTTTTTGCTTGTTCATTAGGCAAAATAGCAAAAATTCTTTGCGCTGATACCAATTCATTTTCATAGTCATCGTGGTTAGCGTCATAAGCGAACTTATCACCCGTATCTATTTCTACAATGTCATGTAACAACAACATTGTGACGACTATTAGTGGGTCTGGATTTTGCTCTGCGTAGGGCAGAAGTGTTAAGGACAATAAAGCAATTTGCCAGCTATGCTCAGCACTATTTTCATAACGTAATAAACCAACAGGTTTAATCTTACGTTCAACATTTTTTAATTTTTCAATTTCGACGATAAACTGGGTGATAGCTTGAAAATTCTCAGTCATTTATTACTCTCTGAACGAGTGGCAGTGATCGTATTAAGGTAAGTTAATAGCTCGTTTACTTCCCAGCTGGATCTAAACTCGAAAAATATATAGATAGATTGGCAATATCGGTATCACTTAATCCAGTGGTCATAGGTGCCATTATCATATTTTTGCGCTCTCCATCACGAAATGCTTTCATCTGTAAAACCAAATACTGCTCTTTCTGTCCAGCTAGATTAGGATACATTGGTATCATAGAAATACCATTACTACCATGGCACGCCCCACAAGCAACAGATTTAGCTTTGCCTGCCGCAATATCTGCTGCGAGTATGGGTGACGACATAAGTCCAGCGGTAGCAAAAACAATGCATAATAAATTGCTATGATTTTTTTTCATGTTTAATCCTCAGTATTTCACCCAAATGTATGAGTAGATATTAGCGTTATTAAATAAGCGTTTTATATGAAGTTAGAATATTCGTTTGTTGAGGAATTTACTGCACTGAGTAGTGAAGTCAAGCCAATTAAATTGAAAAACTCACGCTTAGAAGTTTTTAATCACTGCCTTGCAACTGCTTTAAACTTCCAGAGTGAGTAGCAACACGAAAGCCATTTATTCAACCTAATATTTACTGAACAGGTGTATTGAATTACAGGTCTGTGGCGCAAAAATATGGAGGGCACCAAATTGAACAATGGAACCCTGAATTGGGAGGTGGACGCGGACTCTTTCTGGCAGAAGATATAGATGAACAACAAAAATTCTCTGTACTTCCCTTGTGATTTGGGAAAAGAGTGAGAAATATTTTTAGTAGTTAGGGATATCGCCCTTGCATAAGCTTAGATATTTTTCAAAAGTAGTGGCAATAACATACAATATACGCCAACGTATATAATTCGTAATTTTTGTAGGAAAAAAATGAAATCACTCTACTCAATTGGTTTTGTGTTATGTTTTTTATGTGCATTCTGGCACCCAAAAAACATTGCATCAGAGCAGGTGATAATATCAAAGCATGACACTCATATTAATTTACTTGGTAAAATTGATTGGTTGATAGAAGCAAAGAGCTTACAACTATCTGACATTCAAAACTTACAAGATTGGCAGTCCAGCTTTATGCCTAATCAAATTAACCAAGAGCAGAGCCTATGGGGCAAGTTCAAAATTGTATTTGATAATCCTGCCGAAGAGCAGTATTTTTTGACTATTGGTAATCCCCAATTGGATTATGTTGACGTTTTTTTATTGGATGAAAAAGATCGTATTTTAGGCTCTTACCTAATGGGTAGTAATCAGGATTATTCAAAACGGGCTTTCAAATACAGAACATTTATTACCCCGATAAGTGCAGAACAACAAACGGTAACAGTTTTTATAAGAATTAACGACGACGGCCCATTAGTGTTTCCCGTCAACCTAGACAGACAATCATCATTGGTCGAAAGAGAACAATTTCTTTTAGCAATCATTGGTTTTATTAGTGGTGGGCTTACTTTGCTAGCCTGTTATTTTTTAATTACCTACATCTTTATGCGCAGCCCCGTGCGTTTTTGGTTTGCGCTTTCTAGTGCCGCATTTTTATTATTATTTTTAAACACCAAGGGGGTATTAGGTCAAATAACGGGGATTACTGCCTACATATCGAATCTTAGCTGTGCATTGCTTGGACTATTATTATTAACGTCAGCAAAAGTCACTTTTGCAATATTAGAGAGAGTCCCTACTGTCTGGCGATATGCTCTATATAGCTTTGGATTTATAACACTGGGAATGGCATTTTCCTCTGATAGCGCACTGCAAATCACATTTTCGACGCTGATGGCGGCTATATCTGGAACGCTTATCGGGTTACTAGGATTTTTCTATCATAAACCTGATAAAAAAACGGTTAACTTGGTTGGTTTGTTGGGACTGGCTTTTATTACCATAAGCGGCTTTGGACAAGTGTCGTTATTTTTATCTGGCATGCCATTAACGCAACAGATATCCCTGATCTTCACCGTGCTAATAATGTTAGGCATCATGATAATTGCATTAGCGATTGAAGCACATGACCGCGTTCTAACATACCGTCACAACATGCAACAACAACTAGCAATTAAAGATCTGCAACACTTTTATGACTTATTTAGGAATTCTGCAGAGGGGCTATATACTTCCAACCTCGACGGTCAACTAATAAGTGTAAATCCTGCCATGTGCAGCCTGTTTGGCTATCTTGACGAGACAGAGATGTTGAGGGAAATATATAATGCGGCTCAATTTTATTCCAACCCCCAAGACCGTGCAGTTATGCTTGGAGAGATACATAAAAGCGGTAAGGTCATTAGCAAAGAGATAAAAGGTGTACGAAAAGATGGCAGCGAATTTTGGTTTTCAATCTCATGTCAAATCAAGCGAGAAGATGATAAAGAGTACCTGTTTGGTTCTATATCAGATGTAACCGAACGCAAGCTATCAAATATTAGTCTGGAATATTTGGCCACACACGATTCGCTTACGGGGGTCTACAATAGAAGTGAATTTGAACGTCGACTTCAAAGCGGTTTACATAAAGCTCAAAATCACAAAAATGATTTAACCCTACTTTACATGGACTTAGACCAATTTAAGGTGGTTAACGACACCTGCGGGCATAAAGCAGGCGACTTGCTAATCAAGCAGATAACACAAAAGCTTGATGCAGTAGTGATGGAAAAAGGAATTTTGGCAAGACTCGGTGGTGCTGAGTTTGGCGTATTACTTGAGGGGGATAATGCGCAAATGGCCTATCTGCTGGCCAACAAACTTCTCAATGCTGTTCAGGAGTTTCGTTTCATTTGGGAAAATCGGATCTTCACATTAAGTATTAGCATTGGCCAAGTACCTTGGCAGCCTAATATCAATTCGCCGGAGCAATTATTAAGTATGGCCGATTCAGCCTGTTATTTAGCCAAAGAGCGTGGTCGTAATCAAGTGCATACTTACGCGGCACAAGATAAACATATGCAGCGCTATGAGTGTGAGATATCTTGGGTATCACATATAAATTATGCCTTTGAAAACGACAGCTTTGAATTGTATTACCAACATTATCAAGCACTGAGTAAACGTGTAGAAGGTCATCACTATGAAATATTACTCAGAATGCGCGATCAGGAAGGCAATATTGTCCGTCCAGTTACTTTTTTACCTGCTGCCGAACGTTATAACCTCACTGGGAACATAGACCGTTGGGTAGTAGAAAATTATTTTTGCTGGTTGGCGAACAATCCCCAACATAACGCTGAACTGATGCGAGTAAGCATTAATCTAAGTGGGCACTCATTAGCAGATAAAGAGCTCAAACTATTTGTTTTGAGTGCCTTTGAAAAGTATAAAATTCCTTATACAAAAGTATGCTTCGAAATTACCGAAGGCATGGCCATTTTAAAGATGGATGAAACCTTAGAATTTATTAACACCTTTCACAAATTGGGCTGCTTGTTTGCCTTGGATAATTTTGGTAATGGATTCTCATCCTATAACTATTTGAAAAACTTGCCTGTTGATCAGATCAAGATAGACGGAAGTTTTGTAAAGGGCATTTTGGTTGACCCCATAGACATGGCTATGGTTAATTCAATTAAAGACGTCGCGAAAGCCATGGGAATAGAAACAGTCGCCGAATTTGTTGAATCAACTGAAATAATGGTTGAACTGGGTAAAATGGGTGTTGATTTTGCCCAAGGATATGGTGTTGCTAAACCTCATGCACTGGCTGATTTTACTCAACATAGATAATCTCAAGCTATTGCAAAAGACTGAATGATGCCCATATAGAGATCCAAAAAGTAAATATATGTTCATGAACTTGAATATCCCATTACACAATAAATGTATATTTAACCCATAATTTCCTTTAATTAAGTACGTTTTACAAAATATGAAGTCCAAAATAGATCAGTATCAATATGTTAGTTCGGCCAAATTACCCACTCACTGGGGTAAGTTTCATATTCATGGTTTTATTGATAATGAACTAGCGCAAGAGCATATTGCCCTCTCATACGGCCAATGGGACGCAGAAGATATCGTGCCTATTCGTATTCATTCCGAGTGTTTGACCGGCGATGCACTGTTCAGTACTCGCTGTGATTGTGGTGCACAACTACAAAAGGCATTGGAAAATATTGTTCAGCAAGGCAAAGGAGTATTGTTGTATCTGCGTCAGGAAGGGAGGGGCATAGGTTTACTCAACAAAATTCGGGCTTATCAATTACAAGATGAAGGCATGGATACTGTCGAAGCAAATGAACACTTGGGTTTTGATGCCGATATCAGGGATTATGGTATCTGCAAGTTGATGTTACATAAATTAAAAATAAATAATGTCAACCTCATGACTAACAATCCCAAGAAAGTATTAGCTCTTTCCAATATGGGAATTAACGTGGCACAACGCACCCCCATTGATCATGGCATAACCGATGATAATCGAAACTACATTCGTACTAAAACAGAGAAGTTAGGTCATCAGTTCGATAAGGCCCTGCTTAAATAACATTCCCGTCAGCGAGCATTCAGCCATGGTTAAGGCTAGCTAACGTATAACCTAACCTACAGTTATAAATGTTGCCTATACTTTTGGGTAGCACTGGATTTTTCCATTTAAGAAGGAAAGGGTTATGCGTAATCAAACCAAGTACATATACATCTATATATGTGTTTTATGCCTATTGATAGGTAGCGTTGTGCAACTTGCTCAAGCGCAGGATGAATTAAGCTCAGAAACCTCTAAACCTGTTGTGCTTGACCAAGCACAACTCGATCAAATATTAGCGCCAATCGCCCTTTATCCTGACACGTTACTCTCACATATTTTGGTGGCATCAACCTACCCCTTAGAAGTCATTCAAGCCGCTCGTTGGCGAGCAACAAATGCAGACTTAGATGAACAACAAGCTCTCAATGCAGTGGGAAATAAAAATTGGGAGCCCAG
>CAJQKX010000500.1 GCA_905479025.1 uncultured Paraglaciecola sp. | reverse complement strand
GGAACGTGTCAGATCATTGGTCCAAACACCGGCGGCGAGACCATAGTTTACGTCATTAGCAATTGCGATTGCCTCGTCATCGTTTTCAAAAGGTAAGACAGCAAGTACAGGGCCAAAGACTTCTTCCTGAGCAATGCGCATATCGGTAGTCACATCAACAAAGATTGTTGGTTCAACGAAATAACCCTTTGTACATTCTGGCTGTGCTGCAGGCTTGCCGCCTAAAACACAGCGCGCACCTTCATTATGGGCAATTTCAATATAACTTAGTATAGTGTCGTATTGTGCCTTAGTAGTTACAGGGCCGACCTGGGTTTTAGAATCCATTGGATCGCCAAACTTTATTCCACGCACTTTATCTATCAGGCGTCTTAAAAACTCATCATGGATCGAACGTTGCAAAAGTAATCGTGAACCAGCAATACAGGTTTGTCCGGTAGCCGCAAAAATTCCAGATATTGCGCCATCTAGCGCGTTGTCAAAATTAGCGTCATCAAAAACTATATTAGCTGACTTCCCACCCAGCTCCAAGGTGACATGCTTGAAATCATGTGCTGCCGTAGTATTCACTGCACGTCCGCCACTTTCCCCCCCGGTAAAAGCAATTTTTCGTACTTGGGGATGAGACACTAATGCAGCACCCACCTCATGGCCATAACCGGTCACCACATTTATAACCCCCGGTGGAATAGACGTTTTATTTAGTAAAGCGGCAAATTCCAAGGTGGAAGCAGAAGTCTCCTCAGAAGGTTTAATGACCACTGTATTGCCAGCAGCTAGCGCCGGGGCAACTTTCCAAGCCATGAGTAAAAGTGCTGAGTTCCAGGGCGTAATGCACGCACAGACCCCAAAAGGCTCGTGTTTAGTAAAGTTAAGTACATCAGGTTTATCAATAGGTGGAACAGTTCCTTCCAGCTTATCTGCCAGGCCTCCAAAATACCGAAACCATTTGGACAGATAGCGGGTTTGGTTAACCACTTCAGCATAAAGTTTTCCGTTATCGCGCACCTCGATTTTAGCCAAGTATTCAGCGTGATTTTCAATCACCTCAGCTAATGCTACAAGCATTGCACCGCGATCACTAGCAGTCAGGTGAGACCAATCGCTATCACTGAATGCAAGATGTGCCGCAGTTACTGCTGCGTCGACATCATCCGATGTACCTTTTGGAATCATCGCCCAGACGTCTCCACTGTAAGGATTTCGTGCCTCAATCCACTTGTCTTCGGAAGACTCAATCCATTCCCCGTTAATAAACATCTGGTATTTTTTCATTTTTTCTCCTTACTGGTCGGAACAGAATTTAGTTATATTCGCCGTGACAGCAGCATGTTGCCACTGGCTTCAATTGTTAGGTTGAATTCAGGAGGGATAACCAATGTAGACTCTCTTTCCTCCACAATCGCTGGGCCAAATGTAGAAAATCCAACTTCAAGTTTTGTTCGGTCAAAAATGCTCGCGTCAGTAAAACCTGTACTTTCGCCAAAATAAACGCGACGTTGTCGTTTTAACATACAGCCCTTATTTGTTGTGGCAAAAGGTGCCTTCAATACGAATTTAGGCGTTGGGCCAGATGCAACCACGCGCCAGGAGATAATCTCAAGCGGCATTTTTTCTGTACGACCAAACAATTCTTTGTAAACTGCTTCAAAAGAGTTGAGGATCTCGATACAGTTTTCGTTGATGATAGTTTCGAATTCTAAAGGTACTTCCACCTCGTAACCTTGCCCCGAATAGCGCATTAAAGCGCTGCATGTGAAAGTCATATCATGCGCTACCAAACCACACATTTTTAGCAAATCGTTTCCACGAGCCTCGAGGGTCTCAAATATTCCTTGGGCGGTCTTGAAATTAAGATTGTCAAGTTTTTGCATATCAGCTTGAACAAACTCAAACGCGGTTGGTGAGGCTAGCATACCGATTGCTGAGGCAACGCCAGCACTCGGCGGACAGACTAAGCGGCTGATACCCATTTTTGTTGCTAGACTGCAGGCATGGACTGGGCCAGCACCACCAATTGGAACTATACTAAAATTTTCGACTTTCCGGCCTTTTTCTAGAGCGTGAATAATGGCGGCTTGAGCCATATTTTCAGTCACAGTTTCATGGATAGCCCATGCTGCTTCTATCACGGAAATACCCATTGGATCTGAAATTTTTTGTTTTATAGCCGATTCAGCGGCGTCTTGGCTGAGTTGCATATCCCCACCAAGAAAATTCTTGGGGTCAAGATAGCCAAGGACAAGGTCTGCATCTGTCACAGTTGGCTGAGTGCCACCAAGACCATAACATGCGGGCCCTGGCTGAGAACTTGCACTTTCTGGTCCAATCTGAATCAGACCAAAATTGTCCAGATGTGCTATACTTCCTCCGCCGGCGCCGATTTCGATCATGTCGACTACCGGTACCTGTAGCGGCAGACCACTGCCTTTCGCGAAACGGAAGACCCGCGCAACTTCAAAACTGGTGGTGCGGCTAGGACGCCCTCCCTCAATTATGCAAGCTTTGGCTGTAGTACCACCCATATCAAAGCACAGAATTTCTTTCTCGTTACTAATCCTTCCATAGAGCGTTGCTGCTTGTGCGCCTCCGGCTGGGCCGGATTGAACTAGTCTGATTGGAAATTCTACTGCGGCCTTTTGGTGGACTGTTCCACCATCAGATAACATTAGGAACAGGT
>CAJQKX010000499.1 GCA_905479025.1 uncultured Paraglaciecola sp. | reverse complement strand
CTGAAAATAAGATACAAAAAGAGTCAGGGCTGGAGTCAATATCTACTGAAGACGCAACGCTAACCTTGGACATCACAGACTATCCTGGAGAATGGTTACTGGACTTGCCGTTATTGGATATGGATTATGCTCAGTGGTCTAGGCATTGT
Source organism: uncultured Paraglaciecola sp. (assembly GCA_905479025.1). The sequence continues at coordinate 7,995 of CAJQKX010000499.1, read as the reverse complement.
CAGGACGAACTAAATAACCCACTAAGACATGACATAGCCGGTCCTTTTTTTACTGCTGTAAACCGCTTAGATTTAAATGCTGAAGGGGATGAATTAGCGCTACAAAACATTGCAGCGCTATACACTCAATATTTAATTGATTGCCAAACTAATGGTTATCAATTGTTGCAACCTGGTCGCTTTATTTTACCAGGTGAATTGTCTGGAGCGCCTATTTTACATTTTTTTCCTATTACAGATGTTCAACTCCAACATCAGAAGATTGATTTAAATAAACCAGTAAAAGGCAGTAATTTAGAACTATTGAGTCAGCGCTTCGAACACTACAAATCCGAAGTGGTAAAACCATTTTATAAAGAACACTTTAAAGGTTTTGATAGACAAGTTGTTTTAGTTGATTGTTTGTCAGCACTTAATCGTGGTTTTCATAGTTACCAAGATTTACAAAAGGCGTTAGATTGGTTGCTGGGGAGCTTCCAGTATGGCTCTTCCAATATACTTAATCGTTTGTTTCAACCTAAAATTGATAAGTTGGTATTTGCTGCAACTAAGGCCGATCACATCACACCTGACCAGCAAACTAACTTGGTCAAGTTGTTGGAAAGTATGTTGCATAGTGCAAGGAAACAAATACAGTTTGATGGTGTGAGCACCGAGTCAACTGCTGTATCAGCTATTCGCGCTTCGAAGTCAGGTCTTAGTCTACTCAATGGTGAAAGTATTCCAGTGCTTCAAGGGAGAAATGCTCAGGGCGCAGCCATCACTTTATTTCCTGGAGAAGTACCACAAAGTTGCCCAGGCCCGGAGTTCTGGAAACAGCAAAAGTTTGAGTTTCCAAATTTATCACCACCTCTGATGAATACTCCATATGGTTTGCCACATATTAGAATGGATCAAGTGCTCGATTTTCTGCTAGCGGATAAATTAATATGAAACAATCGTCTGTACCTCATGATGAGGGGCTGTTTGATGTAAAGACATCTTACACACTCAAAAGTGCACATGTTTTTAACAACCTACACGGTGATACTCAGTCACAACCCGAAGTTAAACCAGCATTTATGGTTAATGAGGTTGATGTAATTGAGGTGAATGATGATCCCACAGATAAGGTGCAACCACAGCAGTATTCAGATGAGTTAACTATTAAAAAGACGAGAAAAAAATGGTTACCATTTTTGTTTGTTGCGATATTGCTAGCAAGTAGTGCCGAGTTAATATTTTTTATTATTGCGATGCTTGAGAAAATGGATTGGTTAGCAGGTGTTTGGCTCGCTATTTTTACTGTGCTAGGAATGTTGGCTTTGCGTCAAATTATTGTTGAATACACAGGACTGAAAAAATTTAAGCGTCAAGGTGATATTCGAACCCAATCGGAGCAAATGGCCAACACCAGTGTTATTGGGTTGGCCGAGCAACATTGTTTAAATATAGCCAAAAGCCTTCCCAATAATTATCAGATTTTGGTAGCAAATTGGCACGAAAGTTTTGACCTTCATCACTGTGATAGTGAAGTCTTACGTTTATTTGAATACATAGTGTTAGCTCCCATTGATAAACTGGCCATGAAACAAGTGACCAAAAATGCCTCTGCAGCAAGTGTCATGATAGCTGTTAGCCCTTTTGCATTGTTGGATATGTTAATAGTATTGTGGCGTAATATTCGGATGATAGACCAAGTGAGTAAAATATATGGTTTAGATTTAGGTTACTGCGGAAGAGTTAAGCTAATCCGTAAAATATTCCACACAATGCTGTATGCAGGTGCTTCTGAAATTTTATCTGATGCCGGTAATTACGCATTTAGTGCAGGGATTACCGGTAAGTTATCAACTCGTATCGCACAAGGAATGGGTGCTGGGGTTCTAACTGCCAGAATAGGTTTAAAAGCGATTAATGAAAGTCGCCCCTTACCTTGGTTATCCGAAGAAAAGCCCGGTTTGTCGGTTATTAGCAAGCAGTTGCTGGCTGATTTACACAACCAGTTAAGATAAAGTTTTTGTTTGTATTTTCTAGTGTTATTCGTTGTGATTTAGAGTGTTTGTAAGCTTATATTTACAATTAAGTAACAAAGTGAAAACACCCACAAGTCTTTTGATTTTGCGTGGGACGAGTATAATTTTGGTATTGTTAGCTAAAAAATTATTGTAATTGCATGTCAAAGAATACTCGTTATAAATCTCATCAACCAGATGAGAGTGGTCTTGTAAATTGGTCTTCTGAAGAAAATAAAATATGGGCGGCATTGTTACAAAAACAATCAAACTTACTTAAAGGAAGGGCTTGTGAGGAATATTTACATGGGCTTGAATTATTGGACTTACCCTCGGATCGTATTCCACAGTTAGCTGAAATCAACTCGATACTAATTAAAGCTACGGGATGGCAGGTAAAACAGGTGCCATCGTTAATAAATTTTGATGATTTTTTTAGTTTATTAGCCAATAAACAATTCCCAGTAGCGACCTTTATTCGTTCAAATGAAGAGTTTGATTATTTACAAGAGCCAGATATTTTTCATGAAATATTTGGTCATTGTCCGCTATTAACCAATCCTGCTTTCGCACATTTCACCCATACCTATGGAAAACTTGGTTATGCGGCTAGTAAAGAAGACAGAGCCTTTTTAGCCAGACTGTATTGGTTTACTGTAGAGTTTGGTTTAGTGAATACAGCGCAAGGAACTCGTGTTTATGGAGGTGGGATTTTGTCATCACCTGGTGAAACACTCTATGCCATTGAATCAGATGATTGTGTGCATCTTCCAATGAATCCTTTAGATGCATTAAGAACCCCGTACCGAATCGACATTATGCAACCAGTATATTATGCCTTGGAATCATTTGACTCTCTGTTCGATATTGCAGAAATGGATATTATGGAGTTAGTCAGCCAAGCCAAACAATTAGGTCTATTTGCACCTAGGTTTTCACCAAAAGAAAGACAAGCAAGTTAATTTTTTATATATGGATGTTTTTGTATGCCCCACCCAAAGCAAATTTATTTAGCTGAGAAAACAGCCAACTAATAACACTGTCTTAGCTTAACCAATTGTAATAATATCTTTACGCTAGCTCAAATTGGGCTGGTTTAGACTTGTATTCAAATCGGGGTTGTAAATGCGCTTAGAAGTACACTGCCAGGATCGTTTGGGCATTGCTCAAGATGTGTTAGATATATTAGTTGAGCATGAAATAGATCTGCGCGGAATTGAAATTGATGCATTAGGAAAAATTTTCCTGAATTTCCCCAATATTGAGTTTGCAGATTTCCAACATTTGATGCCTAAAATACGTAAAATTGAAGGTATAGAAGATGTGAAAACCACCCCCTTTATGCCCATTGAACGTGAGCAGTATCAACTTAAAGCTTTGTTGCAGACTTTACCCGATCCGGTTTTTTCGGTGGATATCAAAGGTAAAATTATCTTGGTCAATGATGCCGTTGTATCAAGTCTAGACGTCCCCGAAACTGATATTATTGGAAGTGATATTTCTGAACTTCTCAAAGGATTTAATCTAAGTCGATGGTTGGAAAGTAAAACCCCTCAAGCCCAAGCACAAAGGATCAGGTTTTTAGAACAAGATTATTTGCTTGATATGTTGCCCGTTATGGTGCCTGACTCCGATGGTGCTGATATTTTGGCAGGGGCAGTTTTTATGCTGAAATCCGAACTCAGATTAGGCCAACAACTGACTGTTTTTCATAAGGCTAGCGCAGATAGTTTTATCTCTGTTCAAGCGGATAGTAAAGCAATGAAAAACGTAGTGAAAGAAGCCAAACGAATGGCCGAGTTGGATGGGCCTATTATTATCTTTGGAGAGACGGGAACAGGTAAAAAGATGCTTGCCAAGGCGTGCCATGAGGCAAGTAGACGCAATCAGGAGGTGTTTTTATCGTTAAACTGTGGGTCTTTGAGGGATAATATTACCGAGACAGAATTATTTGGTTATGGACCTGGGGCTGATGGACAGACTGGAAAACAACTTGGTTTATTAGAGCAATCGCAAGGTGGTACTTTGCTCTTAGATGAAGTAGGTGAGCTGTCTGCGCATCTTCAGGTAAAGCTTTTGCAGGTATTACAAAAAGGCAGCTATCACAGAATTGGCGATGAGGAAGAGTTGCAATTTGACGTTAGGTTAATTTGTACTACTCAAAAAGACTTAGGTAAGTTAATGCAAGAAGGGAAATTTAGAGAAGACTTGTTTTATCGTTTAAATATGTTGAGTTTGGTTTTACCTCCATTACGAGAACGTAGAGCAGATGTTGTTGTGTTAGCCGAGCGATTCGTTAAACAGCACAGTGTGAAATTGGGCCTAAAAGCCCCTAAGATGACTAAGGCTTGTCTCGATTATTTACAAATTTATCCATGGCCTGGCAATGTTAGACAACTTGAAAATGCACTTTATCGAGCTGTTTCATTACTGGAAGGTCGCGAATTAGAGAAAGAAAACATTCAACTGCCGTCATGCTCTGCAACAGTGAGTTTTGTATCAGAGGAATTCTCTGGGAGTTTAGATGATGAAGTAAAGCGTTTTGAAAAAGATATTCTGATGCGATTATACCCAAGTTATCCAAGCACAAGGCAGTTGGCTAAAAAACTAGGGTTAAGTCATACCGCCATTGCCAATAAATTGCGTGAATATGGGATCAACAAGAAGGCTGTAAAGATAGTCTGATCCTTTTGTTTAAACGTTGACTTATTTTTTATTATGGTCAAATTTTGAAGGTAATGACTGCCTATCATTGGGTCAACAAGACAACGATAAATCAGACGATGCGTGCAAACAGGTAAAAGAGTTTTTAATGTCAAAAATTTCGCTATTACGAAACTCGCAGTTTTTTATAAATTTTTAATGGGCAATTCAGTGGTGTTTTTAACCTGCTTAAGAGCAAAAGTAGAACTTAGATGGTCGACTAAGGGCAAGTTAGTCAATTTAGTTTTAAGTAGGTGTTCATATTCCTCAATACTTTCAACAATTACCTTTAGTAAATAATCCTTATCCCCACTTGTGGTATGACACTCAACTATTGATTCAATGTTTTGAACAGCCTTTTCAAAATCATTTAATGACTCACCATCATGATTTTTTAAGGTGACATAAATAAAAACTGATACACCTAAGTTTAACTTTTTATTATCTAGCAATGTCACTTTCTGCAGAATAACTTTTTCAGCTTCCAGGCGTTTAACTCTGCGCCAACATGGTGTGTGTGACAAACCCACTTTTTGACTTAAATCAGCCATCGAAACAGTTGCATCTTTTTGCATGGCTCGCAAAATTTCTCGATCGAATTTATCTAGCTTCATATATTTTTTTGTCTATTTAATGTTGTTGCCTTAATTCTAGCATGATGAAATTTTAATTCTTTTTCAAGATAAAAAAGAGGATATTTATCCTAATGACTCATTTCATCTGTGATTTATAAACTTAACTATTTTAACTGCTCAATAAAGTCGCAAAAAATGTCCTATTACTTATGGGGATAATGTTGTACATGGAACATTTAACGAGTGAATAATATGTCGGTTTTTGAACATAGCGAATTTGATGGACACGAACATGTGGCTTTTTATCAAGATAGAACAAGCGGCTTAAAAGCAATCATTGTTGTGCATAATTCAAATCTTGGCAGCGCTTTAGGTGGTTGCCGGATGTGGCCGTATGCTAATGATGAAGAAGCATTGCGAGACGTACTGAGGTTGTCCAAGGGTATGACTTATAAAGCTGCGATGGCGGGGCTTAAACAAGGAGGGGGCAAGGCTGTTATTATTGGTGATCCTCGCACTGAAAAAACTTCAGATAAACTGTTAGCTATGGGTAAGTTCATCGATAGTTTATCTGGGAAATACATCAGCGCTGAAGACTCAGGATTAACCGTTGATGATTTGAAGTTAATGGGAAGGCAAACCGAACATGTGTCAGGTATTTATGGCAAATATCATATTAATTCTGAACCTGCTGACGGAAACCCGGCCCCGTCAACAGCTTATGGTGTATTCGTTGGTCTAAAGACAACTGTTGGACATGCCATGAATTCAGGACTTGAAGGAGTGAAAATTGCGATTCAAGGTTTGGGGCATGTTGGTATGCGCTTGGCAAAACATTTACATAAGCAGAGGGCCATATTATATGTATCAGATATCCATCAAGAAAACATTGAAAACGCAGTCAGAGAATTCTCTGCAACCGCAGTCAGCCCTCAAAATATTTATGATTTAGATGTTGATGTATTTGCCCCTTGTGCAATGGGGGCCATTCTTGATAGCGATAATATTGCGAGACTTAAGGTAAAAGTGATTGCTGGTGCTGCTAACAATCAGTTAGCTAGGGAAGAATATGGACAGCTGTTAGCAGATAAAGGGATACTTTATGCACCAGATTATGTGATCAACGCTGGAGGAATAATTGACATTTATCATCAATCAATTATCAGTTCAGATAAAGGATTACGGGACCATATTGAAAAAATCAGCGATACACTCTTAGAAATATATCGTCGCGCTCAGTCACAAGGAATTGCCACCAATATTGTCGCTAATCAAATTGCAGAAGAACGTTTTGGCTAATATTTATACTGTAAACACATTGTCATAAAAAGTGGGTTGCATCTAACTTTAGCTTTGTTCATAATGCGGTCCCTTTGTAAGAATGATATTTTAATAAAGGGTTTCTATGGTGACCTTTCGGTCCCCTCGCAATGATAACTTGTGAACCCGGTCAGGCCTGGAAGGGAGCAGCCGCAGCAAAAGACTCATGTGCCGAGGTGTGGCTGGAAGGGCACCACCAATTTTTCTAAAATGTTTTAACTTCCTTAAATTCAAACAAAATTTTCAGATTATGTCCGGGACTTATAATCAAGAACAACGATGTATGCAGTGATATTTTACTGTGCTTAAAACTCCTCAATAAACCCCGTCACGTTTTTTTTTGATGTTCAGGTTAACCATGAAAAGTTATCAAAGACCATCCTGTTCGTATGGTTTTTTTGCTGATATTAGCTCAGTACTAAGACAGAATTAACAATGAGTAATGGGAGATTTCGGGTGTTTAAACACTATTGCTATGCTCAATATCGTATTAAAGGATATGAAATAATGTACCCACTGAAACAGGCTTACTGAACCTCCAAAACGCAGAAGTCTTCAAGTACAGCGCTGTTCTATAATTTCTTAAAAAATTAAAGGTAAATGGAAAGACATCAATAAAATTTTTAGCTACTTGCTTTTTATTTTTTTCTCGACTAATTTTTGACCTAAAAGTTTATCGTTCCATTTATAGCATTCATTTTCACTAGCTGGCTTTGAAATAGATAAAACGCCGTTTCAACTTTATATCCTGGGTAATGTGGACGAAATTGATTTAAGATTTACACCACATATCTGCCCAATAATCTTCATCCTAAGCCGTGTTTTAGCCCAAAGTTTCAATTCTTTCTGAGACAAGGTGTGATTCAATGCTATGAATATCATCATCCGACTTTTAGTGTTTTGCCCCAAATATTATATGTAAACATTTAATATATTTAAGATTTTTTATTTCTCATAGCAATTATAATTATTTGATTTGGTAACGAGAGCTTTTTACCTTCATTTATTGCATTCATATTTTAATTTCGGATATCTTTTTAATAAACATTTTTGAAGATATTTTTATTCAGTTTAAGTATTTATGAATACTTCCACTTATATCTTATAATCTAATGATTCCACTAGTTGACCTTATGCACAAATCACGTATATGATGTAAGCGAGGTTCACTACCTTTAACACTAATGTCGTATAAACGATAATACACACTAAATTGTGGTCCAGGGAGACTTACATGTTTACAAATTCAAAATTGACGAAGTCAATTCGTCTAGCAGTAGCTGCAAGTGCAGTTGCCACTGTATTTTCATCAAGCAGTTTATTTGCACAAGAAGCAGATGTAGAAGAAGGTTCAGATTCGCTTGAACGAGTCGTAGTTACAGGCTCACGTATTAGGCGCGCTG
>CAJQKX010000498.1 GCA_905479025.1 uncultured Paraglaciecola sp. | reverse complement strand
ATATCAAGTAAATGTGCATCTTCTCGCCAATTTTCCCAAATATATTGGATCATATTCTCTAAAGAGGTGGAATTTATGTCTTCATGTGCCTTATCATAAAGCATATGAAGGATAGTATTTAATCTATCTGTTGCTTCACTTGCCCTATCATCCCAAAAATCCATGTCTTCAGCAGTGGCGAGCACAACTTGAATATCTATCGTATGTTTCACTAAACAACACTCCTAACTTTAACTTCATCTAAATCGTATAAAGTTGCTTGCAAGATATCGACAATTTGGCTCAAGCCCGATTTATCATCAAGATCAAATCGCGCGATGTCTGGACTGTCTATATCTAATACAGCAATAATTTGATTGTTTTTGCGAATGGGTAACACAATTTCGGAATTAGATGCGACATCACATGCTATATGTCCAGAAAACTGCTTCACATCTTCAATTAATTGGATGCTATTTTCAGACACGGCCGTTCCACACACCCCCTTGCCAATTGGAATTCTTATGCAAGCCGGTTGCCCGTGAAATGGGCCCAAAACCAATTGTCCTTCTTTTACTAAATAAAAACCTGCCCAGTTAACTTTTTCCAATGCCCAATAAAGTATCGCACTGATATTCGCCATATTGGCTACTAAATCTTGTTCTCCAGCAACTATGGCTCCGACTTGTTGTGCCAATTGGGCATAGTGTTGCTTTTTGTTTTCTGCCATTAATCTAAACCTAATTAAGATGTAACTATTTATTAATCGTCTTGCAGTGCAAAAATAACTTTCACTCTTGCCTGTGTAGACATTTCTCCGGGTTGATAACTTTCGGATGTTTTGAATTGTCGTGTTTGCATCGCCATTGGTGCGACTGCGCCCGATGACTGCTCTGATATGGATATTACACCGGCTAATTTCAAGTCCAATACTTTAGCCATATCAATCGCCCGTTTTTGCGCATTTAACAAAGCCTGTTGTAATGCTCCTTGATAATTTTCATCAGCTTGACTGTTAGTAAATCTAAATTGATTAATCTGACTGACACCAAGGTTTAATACAGCATCTATAGACTGTTCGTATTGAGCCAAGGTTTTTAAGGTGACCTTAACCTGCCTAGTTAAAATAAACCCTTTTTGTTCTCGAACATTACCCTTGTATTCAACCCAAGGATTAAATTGTACTTGTAATGATTGAACTGCTTTTTTATCGACTCCAACCTTAATCAAAGCCTGCACCACAGAATTTGTTTTGTCGACGATAGCCTTATTTAGTTCTGAAGCGACTCTACCTTTTTGTTCAATTGACAAACTAAAACTAAAGCGATCGGGAACACTAAGTATGTTACCCACTCCTGAGACTTCAATTATTCTATTTTGTTGCCCATTGGTATGGTCTTTAGCGATGGCATTGCCAATCATTAAGGTGAACAAAAACAAAAACAAAATACGCATATATAACCTCGATAAACAGACATTTTCGAATAAATTTCAATTATGATGCATTCACAGCCATGAACATAGAATGAATCAACTTAAGCTACTGTTATTGTAATGGCTGCCTCATAACTAAACTGCCATAAAGATATTAATCCATTAATTTTTGGGATAAAAAAGTATATTCCAAAGCAGTTCTATTTGCTCTTTCTTGTAAATTAGCCGACGCTGAATGTCCTCCATCAATATTTTCATAATATTCAAAATCATGACCGTGCTTTTCTAACAGGTAAGCCATCTTTCTTGCGTGAGCAGGATGAACTCTATCGTCTTTGGTAGAGGTAACAAACATAATTGAAGGGTAGTCACCCTTTGGGTCAATGTTATGCACCGGTGATATCTTTTCTAAAAACGCGCGTTCATCAGTGACATCAGGGCTACCATATTCATCAACCCAAGAAGCCCCTGCTAGTAACTTGTGATAACGCAACATATCCAACAAAGGTACTTGGCAGATAACTGCATTCCATAGGTCTGGCCTTTGAATGTACATAACCCCCATTAACAGACCACCATTAGATCCTCCCATTATGCCTAGGCGTTTAGGAGAGGTAATTTTTTTAGCGATAATATCTTCACCAACGGCAATCATGTCATCAAAAATGACCTGTCGCTTAGTTTTAAGTCCTGCTTGATGCCAATTTGGACCAAATTCTCCACCACCACGAATATTTGCCAATACATAAACGCCGCCTTGTTCGAGCCAGTTTTTACCAAGCAACCCTGAATAACTTGGTTTTAGTGATACCTGAAAGCCACCATAAGCATATTGCAATGTAGGGTTTGTGCCATCAAATTGTATGTCTTTATGTCTGACTACAAAATACGGAATTTTTTCACCGTCTTTTGAACTGGCTTCAAATTGTTCAACTACAATATTTGACGCATCAAAACGAGCTAGAATGGATCTAATCGCAATAATATCTATATTTTTTACATCTACTTTAAATAAGGTATCAGGCGCCACAAAACTTTCTTGATTAATAAAAATGGTATCGCTATCAAGATTAGCTGATGAAACAGACATTAAACCGTTTTCAGGCATCGCCAATTTTATATGTGACCATTTATTATCAAAATCATAAATATATATATTACTGACTACATTTTCTAACAAGGTTAAAACTAGTTTATTACTTGTAATCGACACACCATCAATAGTGGCTCGTTCCTGAGGATGATAAACTAACTGTAAGTTTTTTATTTCTTGCTTTTGCAGCCAATGATCTAGATCAAAGGACACCAGATCTCCGCTATTAAAAGCTTGTCTTTTACCTTGTGGAGACCATTCTTGCTTGAGTGACAACATAAGTTGCCCTTTGAATACACCTTGCACTGCTACTTTTTTAGGCAGAGGTAATTGAACCGCATCACGTCCATCATCAGGAAGCCAAAAATATAACGATTCAAAAAATGTGACCGAGCGAACCGCCATATTCAGATTATTGTCGCCAAATTTAATAGTAACAGGCCATACACCTACATCTGTTTTTTCACCTTCAAATATTTGTTTTGCTTGAGAAAGTGCCTGCCCTCTTTGTAATGACTTGATAATATAAGGGTAGCCACTTTCAGTTAGAGAGTCTTCACCCCAGTGAGTGGCAATATTGATATTATCAATATCCTTCCAACTCACACCGGTTTTAGCTTCTGGAATAAAAAATCCATTCTCAACAAAAGATTGTTTGGAGTGATCCCACTCACGCATTTCGGCAGAGTCTTTTCCACCATCAGAAAGAGATAATAGGCAACGGTCGTAATCACTCTCTAAACATTGGGTACCTTTAAACACCCAATTTTTATCTTCTAAAGTAGAAAGGTTATCAATGCTTAACAAGTCTTGCCATTTAGGATGAGACTTTGTGTATTCATCTATAGTGGTTCTTCGTAACATGCCTCGAACCTGATTTTCGTCTTGCCAAAAATTGTAAACAAAACCACCTCGATAAGTGCCATAAGGGATTTTATCTTTGGCATTAACAATATCTAATCCAGAATCAAGATACTGAGCGTAACGTTTATCAGCCATCAGTTTATCTAAGGTCACTTTATTCCAAGCATTCACCTTATCTAAAGCTTGCTTGCCTTCTACTTCTTCTAACCACAAGGGGGCTTCTGCGACGGTTTCTGTCATAGGTAGACTTTGTTCCAATTTAATATATTGTTCTTCGGGGTGACTACAACCAGTCACAATAAAAGTGCTGGCGCTAGTCAAAAATGTTAAAAAGTTCAGTTACAATTTTAGACCTTTTAAACCTTTTAGAACCTTGATTATTGCTCTGAATATTTATAAAAGGAATTAACAGACAAGATCAATTTAAAGACAATCACTAGGTATATACACCTCACCTTTCATAAGTTTTCTTGCACTTCGGCTCATTGACACTTTATTAACTGCCCATGTTCCATTATTGAATTCGGTTTGCGCGCCAACCTTTAGTGTTCCTGAAGGATGACCAAAAGTAACAGACTCAATCTCCCCCCCGCCAGCGGCTAAATTAACTAAGGTGCCTGGAATAGCTGCCGCCGTACCTATCGCAACAGCGGCAGTGCCCATCATGGCATGATGTAACTTGCCCATCGAAAGCGCTCTAACTGCCAAGTCGATAGTTTGGCTATCTACCATTTTGCCACTCGAAGTGAGATATTCTGCAGGTTTCGCTACAAAAGCAATTTTTGGGGTGTGTTGACGACTAACAGCCTCATCAATATGTTGAATTAACCCCATCTTCAGCGCACCATATGCACGGATAGTTTCAAAACGGTTCAGTGCTTGCGCATCACCGTTAATGGCTTCTTGTAATTCAGTCCCTGCATACCCTAGCGCTTCAGCATTTAGGAACATAGTAGGAATACCCGCATTGATCATCGTGGCTTTAAAATCACCCACATTTGGCACATGTAAATCATCAACCAAATTGCCGGTGGGGAACATGGCTTCATCACCTTCAACGGGGGCAACAAATTCCACTTTAACTTCGGCTGCTGGGAAGGTCACACCATCTAATTCGAAGTTACCTGTTTCTTGAACCAGTCCATCAGTAATAGGCACATGAGCAATAATAGTTTTGTTGATATTAGCTTGCCAAATACGTACTACACATACACCATTTTCAGGAATACGACTAGCGTCAACCAATGCATGACTAATTGCAAATGATCCTACAGCGGCGGTTAAGTTGCCACAATTGCCACTCCAATCGACAAATGCTGTATCGATAGAAACTTGACCAAACAAGTAATCTACGTCGTGTTCAGGTTGCGTACTTTTAGATAAAATGACAATTTTACTGGTACTTGAAGTAGCTCCGCCCATCCCATCAGTTTGTTTGCCGTAGGGATCTGGGCTGCCAATCACCCTAAGCAATAACTTATCCCTGGCCATACCAGGTATCTGCGCAGGTTCTGGTAAATCCGTCAGTTTAAAAAAAACCCCTTTGCTGGTCCCGCCGCGCATGTACGTTGCAGCAACACCTATTTGTGGTTTATGACTCATATATTTATGTCCTTTAGAATCCTACTCGTTATGCCACAGTAGACTCAAGAAAGTCCTGAGCAAAACGCTGCAGTACTCCGCCTGCTTCGTAAACCCGTACTTCCTCAGCAGTATCTAAACGACACGTCATAGGCACTTGCATTTGTTCAGCATTTTTACGGGTAATATGTAAGGTTAAAGTGGCGCCAGCAGCATAATCACCTATTACATCGTAGGTTTCAGTGCCGTCAATGCCTAAAGTATGACGAGTGGTACCGGGTTTAAATTCAAGGGGTAATACGCCCATGCCGACTAAATTAGTGCGGTGAATACGTTCAAAACCTTCAGCAGCAATGACTTCTACACCTGCTAAACGCACCCCTTTAGCAGCCCAATCTCTAGAAGAACCTTGCCCATAATCAGCACCTGCCACAATGATCAGCGGTTGTTTACGCTGCATATAGGTTTCGATAGTTTCCCACATACGCATCACTGTGCCTTCAGGCTCTAATCTAGCAAACGAACCAGGTTTTATTTCACCATTTTCCAAGACCATTTCATTTAACAATTTGGGATTAGCAAAGGTCGCTCTTTGGGCGGTAAGGTGATCACCTCGGTGAGTCGCATAAGAGTTAAAATCAACTTCAGGCAATCCCATTTTATCTAAGTACTCCCCTGCCGCACTGTCTAACATAATCGCATTAGACGGAGATAAATGATCAGTGGTAATGTTGTCGCCTAGCACTGCTAGTGGTCTCATTCCTTTCATGGAGCGCTCTCCAGCAAGCGCTCCTTCCCAGTATGGAGGTCTGCGAATATATGTGCTTTGAGGTCGCCAATCATATAACGGACTCTCAGCAGGTTCGAAGGTACCTAAATCAAACATGGGAGCGTATACTTTTTTAAATTGCTCTGGCTTAACAAACTCAGAGACAATCGCATCGATTTGTTCGTCACTTGGCCAGATATCTTTTAAGGTAATAGCAGTACCATTTTTATCATAACCTAACGCGTCTTTTTC